>NZ_JAWRVK010000030.1:0-55936 GCF_036663575.1 Halalkalibacter flavus | reverse complement strand
AGGGAAACTACACTTGGGGATCATTCTTTTTCATATATTTGATGGTGCCGCAGCGCGGCATGAGGGTCTACCATGAAAATAGGTTTCATTGGCAAAATTTTAGGGAATCTAATACGGGTGAAAAAGAAGAAGGCACTGAAAAGGGGAAAGTGCCTCCCATTTTCAGTGCTCTTTAGTAAAATAATTCAGGCTTTTAAAGCTTTAAGGCTCTTACTTCGCTAATTTTTCTAAATTTCCATTCTTATCCATTTTGAAAGAGGCAGTTGAAAGAGACTCCTCATCTTCTAAAATAGCCATACGTCTAGCGCGATTCATAATTTGAATAAGAGATTGATAATCCTCTTCGATAATACTATTATCTTGTTTAATTTTCTTCAATTCCCTCTCTAATTCATTGTTTCTAGATTCGAGCTCTTGGTTCTCTTTCACTAATCTCTCATTTTCACGTTGTAACGCAGAAGATTGAGATGAAGTATGCATCATGCTTTGTAAATAGTCAATAACCGATTCTAGTGACATCTCGCTATCTAGTGATTGATTTACGCGTTCCATAGTTGGTTGAGGTGCCCACATTGGCCTCATTTGAGGATAATAGGAGTACGATGCAGCGCGCTTCCGTTCTTTTCGCTCTTTCTTTGCTTCGGCAATTTGCTTCATATACCGGTTACGTACGACTGCATTCCAACGAAACCCACACGCAGCAGAAGTTCGATTTAACTCGTCACCAACCTCATCAAATGCACGCAGCTGAGTACTTCCTTCTTTAATGTGTTTCAGTACAGTTTCAGCTAATAATACATCATCTTCATGAGACCAAGCATCTTGTCTAATTTTCATATTTTATCAGCTCCTTGAATGGTTTTATCTAATTGGTACCAATTCTAACCAGATAAAAAGATCTTTATACAAGGGTGATAGAAAAAAGAAAAAGATTATTTAAGTAGTGCAATTTATAAAGGACTTAGTTAAATAGATTATAGACTTCAGCTAATTTGGTAGTTGTCCATGTATTTAATCTACAAAGCTATTGGGGTACGTCCGGATAAAGTAAATAGTAAAAAAGCTTGAAATACTAGAATTATACTAGCTTCAAGCTCGGATAACATCATTTATTCTTTAGGCGTTCGTAAACATCAGCTAATGCTTGTTCAAACTTACCCGTTCTTTTAGGTTCATAATATGATACACCCTTTAATTTACTAGGTAAATATTGTTGCTTTACCCAGCCGTGTTCGTAATCATGAGGGTATTTATAATCAACACCGCGACCTAATTGCTCTGCCCCTTGATAATGGGCATCTTTAAGGTGTTTTGGAACATCACCAATCTTGCCTTTGCGTATATCAGCTAATGCTGCATCGAGTGCCTTGTAGGCTGAATTTGACTTTGGTGATAAGCATAGTTCAATGACCGCATTTGCAAGAGGGATCCTTGCTTCCGGAAAGCCTAGACGTTCGGAGGCTTCAATAGCAGATAAGGTTCTAGAACCTGCTTGGGGATTTGCTAATCCGATATCCTCATAAGCAATAACAAGTAACCTTCTATTAATACTTATTAGATCGCCTGCTTCAATTAATCTTGCTAAGTAATGAAGGGCACCATCTACATCACTACCTCTTATTGATTTTTGGAATGCTGAAAGGACATCATAATGAGCATCTCCATCTTTATTATGTTGAAAGCTTTTCTTTTGAATACAAGCTTCAGCAGTTTTTAATGAAATCATTTTGATTCCATTGTCATTTGGGAAGGTTGACAGTATTGCTAATTCTAACCCATTTAAAGCAGAGCGAACATCGCCACCACACGCTTGAGCTAGATGAGAAATGGCTTCATCGCTAATCTCTACTTTTTCCTTTCCGTATCCATTTGACTCATCCAAAAGTGCACGCTGTAACGCTTGTTTAATATTGTCAATTGTTAATGGTTCAAGTTCAAATATTTGACAACGGCTACGGATTGCTGGGTTAATAGAATGAAACGGATTAGCCGTTGTTGCTCCAATTAAAATTAAAAGTCCATTTTCGAGATAAGGCAATAAGAAGTCTTGCTTTCCTTTATCTAAACGGTGCACTTCATCGAGAATTAAAATAAGTTGTCCGTGCATCTTAGCTTCTTCAACAGCAATTTCCATATCTTTTTTATTATGAACGACGGCATTAAGCATTTTTGACGGCGTACCTGTGGAACCAGCGATGCTGCTAGCGATCGATGTTTTTCCGATACCTGGAGGACCGTAGAGGATCATGGAGGATAACTGACCTGCATCAACCATCCGTCTTAAAAGCTTTCCTTCTCCAATTAAATGCTGTTGACCGATAATACCTTCTATTTTTTGTGGTCTCATTCGATAGGCGAGTGGTTGCTTTTTCATATTTAGCCTTCTTTCTACATTGCTATAGTTAGTGTAATGGATGTGAACAGAAAATCCAACTATCCTTACTGGTTTTGATTGTCTAGCCCCCCATTGTTGAGATTTTCATGCTATAATGGCAAAGAATTAATTAGAGAGAAGGGATTTCTCTTGAGGAGAATAGAACTAAGTAATACAAAGCGTATCTTTTTTATTCGCTGGGGTACGTTTATGTTTGGGCTAATGGTTATGGGGCTTGGGATTGCACTAATGGTTCATGCAGACCTAGGTGGTGCACCTTGGGATGTACTGCATATTGGTCTGACAAATCATTTTGGATTGACCGTAGGTACTTGGTCTATTCTTATGGGATTAGTTGTTTTAATTATAACAGCACTTTTAATGAAAGCGTGGCCGCAAATGGGAGCCTTTTTAAATATGCTGTTTCTTGGTATATTTATTGACCTGTTTTTATGGATCGTACCAGCCCCTACTCACTTACTTTTGCAATATGTCATGATGATAACGGGGATCATCATAATTGGTTATGGCATTGGGATATATATTGCTCCTGGATGTGGAGCAGGTCCTCGTGATAGCTTAATGCTTGCACTGCAAATAAAAACTGGCTGGAAAGTACAACATGTTAGAATTTTAATGGAAGTTATAGTATTGATAGTAGGTTGGCTTTTAGGGGGTACCGTATTTATTGGTACACTCATCTTTTGTTTTGGAATAGGTTCAGTTGTAGGAGTAACATTACCACATTGCAAGCGGATATTTGATTCTATTTTGAAAAGAGGGAATAAGGATGAAGATTTCAACGAAGGGTCGCTACGGACTCACTATTATGATGGCATTAGCTAAACAAGCTGGGGAAGGACCTATATCACTTAAATCAATTGCTAAAGAATATGATTTATCAGAACATTATCTTGAGCAATTAATTGCACCTCTTAGGAATGCAATGCTTGTTAAAAGTGTCCGTGGTGCATACGGAGGTTATATGCTAGCAAAAGATGCAAAAGAAATAACAGCTGGTGATATTATTCGTGTGTTGGAGGGGCCAATCAGTCCAGTAGAAGTAATGGATAATGAAGAGCCAGCTAAGCGCAATCTATGGATAAAAATACGTGATGCTGTCAAGGATGTACTTGATAACACAACTCTTGAAGACTTAGCGACGTACGAAGATTCAGGAGATCAAGAATATTTTATGTTTTACATTTAAGAGGATTCAATCCTTTTAGATAGGTATTATATATAAAAGAAGGTGGACGAAAAGTGGAGATGATTTACGTTGACCACGCAGCAACCTCACCCCTTCATCCAGAAGTACTCGATGCAATGCTCCCATATTTCCAGACGTATTTTGGAAATCCTTCAAGCATTCATCAAATCGGAAGACAGGCGAGGCAAGCAATCGATCAAGCACGTAGAAAGATCGCACATGCTCTAAATGTTAGTGAACAGACCCTTATCTTTACAAGTGGTGGAACAGAAGCAGACAATATGGCGATCCTTGGCTATGCACTAGAGAATGAAGCGAAAGGAAAGCATATTATTACTTCAAAGGTGGAGCATCATGCCGTATTACATGCATGTGAGGAGCTTGAAAAACGCGGATTTGAAGTTACATATCTTCCTGTAGATGAAACAGGGAGAGTAAAGCTAAATGATGTACAAGTAGCTTTGCGTGATGATACAATTCTCGTTACATTGATGTTTGGGAACAATGAAGTTGGAACAGTACAGCCAATTCAGGAAATTGGAGTTTTGTTAAAGGAACATCAAGCTGTTTTTCATACGGATGCGGTACAAGCGTGTGGGATGGTTGAATTAAATCTTGCCGAACTGGAAGTAGACATGCTATCGATTTCTGCTCATAAAATTAACGGACCTAAAGGGGTGGGTCTTCTTTATGTGAAAGAAAGCTTGAAGCTTAGACCTGTTCTTTTTGGAGGAGAGCAAGAGCGAAAGCGTCGAGCAGGAACAGAAAATGTTGCAGCTGTTGTCGGATTTGCTAAAGCAATGGAGTTGTCTGTTCATTCCATAAAGGAACGGCAAAAGAAATACCAACAATTTGCTAGGAAATTAATTGATAGATGGGCAGAAGAAGAAATAACTTTTTATGTCAATGGTCATCAACATGAGCGTTTGCCTCATGTATTAAATATAAGTTTCCCCGGAGTGAATGTCGAATCATTGTTAATGAATCTTGATCTAGTGGGGATCGCAGCCTCAAGCGGTTCCGCCTGTACAGCAGGATCAATCGAGCCATCTCATGTACTTGTAGCAATGTTCGATCAAGACAACGAGCGGATACAGTCTGCGATTCGTTTTAGCTTTGGTCTTGGTAATACACAAGAACAGATTGAGCGAGTTGCAGATGAAACAGCAAAAATTGTGAAGCGGCTAGGACAGCTTGAGGAATTTATCAACTAGAATGGAGCCAAAGGTGGTGAGTGCATGAAGAAACGACCAGAAGATACAAGAGTCGTTGTTGGAATGTCTGGTGGAGTTGATTCATCTGTTACAGCGTTGCTGCTTAAAGAGCAAGGCTATGATGTGATAGGGATTTTCATGAAAAACTGGGATGATACTGATGAAAATGGGTTTTGTACGGCAACAGAGGATTATGAAGATGTAATTCAAGTGTGTAACCAAATTGGAATTCCGTATTATGCAGTAAACTTTGAAAAGCAATATTGGGATAAAGTATTTACGTACTTTTTAGAAGAGTACAAAGCAGGGCGTACCCCTAATCCCGATGTAATGTGTAATAAGGAAATTAAATTTAAAGCTTTTTTAAATCATGCCATGTCACTCGGGGCTGATTATGTGGCAACTGGTCACTATGCCCGAGTAGAAGAGCGTGAAGGGAAATATGTACTGTTACGTGGTGTGGACGACAATAAGGATCAAACGTACTTTTTAAATGCTCTTTCTCAAAAGCAATTATCAAAAACGATGTTCCCAATTGGTCATTTGCCGAAAAAGGAAGTACGTGAGCGTGCTCTATCCGCTAATCTTGCAACAGCAAAGAAAAAAGATAGTACAGGAATATGTTTTATTGGTGAACGAAATTTCAAAGAATTTCTTAGCGAATTTTTGCCAGCTCAACCTGGTGAAATGCAAACAGTAGATGGAGAAGTAAAAGGACAGCATGATGGCTTAATGTACTATACTCTTGGTCAACGTCAAGGTCTTGGTATCGGTGGAGCTGGAGAGCCATGGTTTGTTATAGACAAAGATTTAGATCGAAACGTGTTAATTGTTGGTCAAGGATTCCATCATGAAGGCCTATATTCTGAAGGGCTAGACGCAATTGGAATGAATTGGATCTTAAAAGAACCAACGTCTGAGGAATTTACATGTACAGCGAAACTTCGCTATCGCCAAGAAGACCAACAAGTAACAGTTTACCCGAAAGAGGACGGGACAGCTCGAATTTATTTCCACGAACCTCAGCGTGCTGTAACTCCAGGACAAGCTGTTGTCTTGTATGAGGGAGACGGTTGTCTCGGTGGAGGAACAATTGATCATGTTATTAAGAAGTGGGAAAATGCCTAATTAGGTATTTTCCTTTTCAAATTTAATGACAAAAAGTAGGTTTTACTATTAAGAGAATCAAAAAAATAAGGAGGAGTATTATGCTTAATGAAAAAGGCATTGCCTACATGAATGAAAAAAAATATGAAGAAGCCGCACAGGCGTTTAATGACGCGATTGAAGAAAATCCAAATGACCCTACTGGCTTTGTGAATTTTGGAAACCTTTTAGGGGTGCTTGGTGATTACGAACGCGCACTTACTTTTTTTGATCAAGCAATCGGCCTAGATGAACATGCGGCAACTGCTTATTACGGGGCTGGAACAATTTATTATAAGCAAGATCAATTTGAAGAGGCTGCGAAGATGTTTAAGAAAGCGTTGATGGAAAAATTGGATGAAGCTGATGTTCATTTTATGCTTGGAATGAGTTATTACCAACTTGGTGCACTTCCCCATGCACTAGCTTCTTTTAAAAGAGCGGTAGAACTTCAACCAAGAGACGTTGACGGTTTATTTCAATATGGATTATGCTTAGCTCAATTAGAATATATTGATGAATCAATAGAGCAGTTTGAGCATGTCATTAAATTAGATGAAAGTCATGCAGATGCTTTTTTTAATTTAGGTGTAGCATATGCCTATAAAGAACGTGCGACCGATGCATTGAAAGCATTTGAAAATGCTCTCGAAATACAACCAGATCATGCATTAGCTGCAAATGGAAAGAAAACCATTGAACAAGCCATCAAGTAAGGGTGATGACATGTGAAAGAAGAGACGATCTTGTCTGAAGAAGAGAAGTCAATTGAACGCGGTTTTATTAAAGGGACAGTGAGCCACATCGTGTTTCGAAATGAGGAGAATTTCTACACGGTTGCTCTTATTCATGTCCAGCAAACAAATGAAGAGCTAAAGGATAAAAAAGTGACGGTTGTCGGTTCTCTTCCGAAATTAGAGCCAGATGAAACATTTTTGTTTTTTGGACGTGTGATTGATCATCCTAAATTTGGAGTTCAATATCAAGTTGAACAATTCAGAAGAGACTTACCTCAGACCAAGCATGGCATCGTTCAATACTTGTCGAGTGGGCGCTTTCCGGGAATAGGAATTAAAACAGCTGAAACGATTGTTGAAGTACTTGGGGAGCGGGCGATTACACGAATCGTGGAAGATCGCACAGTTTTAACAGCTGTTCCTAAGTTATCAAAAGAGAAAGCAGACTCTTTGTATAAACAACTAGTCGATCAACAAGGGGTCGAACAAGTCCTCATGACATTATCTAAACATGGGTTTGGAGTAGAACTTTCGATGAAAGTGTATCAAGCATATGGTCTTCAGGCTTTAGATATAATTCAAACCAATCCGTATCAATTAATAGCTGATGTAGAAGGGATTGGTTTTAGAAGAGCGGATTTACTCGGAGCAGCGATCGGTATAACTGGAAAACATCCAGACCGTATTCGTGCAGGCTGCTTGCATTTGCTTCAGGAACTCTGTCTCCAAGAAGGACATGTCTTTCTATCTAAAGATGTACTCGTTCCCCATGTCATATCGCTGTTATCCTCACATGATTGTAAGCTTGAAGTTACAGAAGTAGAAGAGCAGCTCCTCCTTATGCAAGAAGAGGATGAGCTTTGTACAGAAGATAATCGAGTTTATGTGAAGTCGCTCTTTTTTGCAGAAAAAGGAATTGTCACAAGTGTTCAGCGTTTATTAAGCCAAGAAGTTGAGGAAGAATTTCCTGAAGCTGAATTTTTAAAAGCGTTGGGACAGTTAGAAGAAGAACAAAAATTAGAATATGCTCCGTCACAAAAAGAAGCAATCCAAACTGCCTTATCGTCCCCTTTAATGATACTAACTGGGGGACCAGGAACAGGGAAAACTACCGTTATCAAAGGAATTGTTGAGCTTTATGCGCGTTTGCACGGTCTCTCTTTAGATGAAAAAGCATACACGAAGAGCAATCCCTTTCCAATTTTGCTTGTTGCTCCAACTGGAAGAGCCGCTAAAAGAATGAGTGAAGCGACAGAACTTCCAGCGACGACTATCCATCGGTTACTCGGTTGGAAAGGAGGAAGTGGTGGATTTGAAAAAGGAGACCATGAACAACTTGAAGGGGAACTTCTCATTGTAGATGAGAGCTCAATGGTTGATATTTGGCTAATGAATCAGTTGTTAAAGGCAGTACCAAAAGGTATGCAGGTTGTCTTAGTAGGTGACCAAGATCAATTGCCATCTGTCGGACCAGGGCAAGTGTTACGTGATTTCCTTGAGTCAACGATCATTCCGACCGTTCCTTTAGTGGACATTTACCGTCAAGCGGAAGGGTCGTCGATTATCGAGCTTGCTCATTCGATGAAACAAGGAACAATGCCTGCTAATTTACCTGAGCCTCAATCCGATCGTCGTTTTTTTCCTTGCCAAATCGATCATGTCCAGCAAGTTGTTTCGCAAATTTGTGAAAATGCAATGAAAAAAGGATATACAGCGAAAGAGATTCAGGTACTAGCACCTATGTATAAAGGAAGTGCAGGTATTACAGAATTAAATGTCATGTTGCAAAACTTATTCAATCCAAAAACAGACCAGAGACGAGAAATCGCCTTTGGTGATGTTGTTTATCGAACAGGTGATATCGTATTACAACTAGTGAACAACCCTGATGAAAACGTCTATAATGGCGACCGAGGTGAAATTGTAGCTATTTTTTATGCAAAGGAGAACCAAGAACGGCAGGATCAATTAGTAATTTCTTACGATGGAATAGAAGTTGTTTATCTAAAAAAAGATTTGAATCAAATTACTCATGCGTACTGTTGTTCAATCCATAAGGCTCAAGGGAGTGAATTTCCAATAGTCGTTATGCCTATCGTTAGAAATTATGCAAGAATGTTAAGAAGAAATTTACTTTATACAGGCATCACTAGAGCCAAACAATTTTTGCTATTATGTGGAGACTTAAAAGCCATTCACACAGCCATTACGCAAAAAGATGAAATGAATCGAAATTCAATGCTGCAAGAAAAGTTACAACAACTACCCGAGAAAAGTGGAAGAAGATAACAACATAAATAAGAAAAAATCGCCACACACTAACGTTGTTAGGAAAGGTGGCGATTTTTTTGCATACTTTTTCAACAGTTGAAGGATTACCGGTCCTTTCGCTTTCAACAGGAAAAGAGTGTGGACACGTATTGGATTTGGTTTATGAGAATGGAGCAGTTTCAGGGTTTCTTGTCGATCCAAAAGGCTGGTTCACAAAACACTTATTCTTACCAGTAGAGAAGATATCTAATATTGGTACGGATGGTGTAATGGTAAAAGACTACCGTACCTTGCAACCTCTTTCTAAAAAGGAAAAGCAAGCTTTCCTTTTAAAACACGGAAAGCACCGTCTTCACGGTACAGCATTATTAACCGCAGAAGGAGAGAAGTTAGGGCTGCTTGAGGACGTATATTTCTTGGAAGAAGTGGGCACGATTGTAGGGTATGAAGTTACGGAAGGATTGGTAGCTGATCTAGTAGAAGGGCGAAGAGTTGTGAAAAGTGATTCTAAGCTAACCATTGCTGGAGGGCGAGCCATTCTAAACGAATAGAAACGACTGTAAAAGGCAATTTCTCTTTTTTTAGTACCTGTTAAAACTTGCATTGGCTTTGCGCGATGATGGGGCCTGCTATGATAACGACTTATAGGTAGGTTTAATCAATAACATTGGTAACGCTTATAGTAAGGGGCTACTGAAAAAAGAAAAAACGGAGGGCGCTGAAAAAAGGAAAACCTTTTTCAGTGGCCTCTAGAATAGAAGGGAGTCTTTTGACCATGCATTGTCCAAATTGTAAGAGCAAAGATATCGGAAAGATCGGTACAAACCAATATTATTGCTGGAACTGTTTTGTAGAGATGAGTTTATTAAAAGGAAGATTATCGATGCACCAAGTGGAAGAAGATGGTTCATTAAGCTCGTTGGATGATTTGTTCGAAGACGAAGATCTTCAAATCGGAATGTAGCCTAACAAACATGAAAACGAGAACGTCGAAATAGAAGAAAAAGGAGGGGTGTACGAACCTAATCAACTTTAGGTAAAGTTAGCTCTCTTTTTTTATGCGTGCAGGTTGTATGGATATAAAATGCTTGCACAAGATAAAGGTTGGGGGTGTATACGATGGAAAACGAGAAGAAGTGGATGTATCGCCTTATTTTCACGTTACTTACACTACTAATCATCTATATGTTCGTTCAGCTAGCACCATTGTTATCTCCGATTGGGGCAATGTTTAGAGCGCTCGCGTTACCGGTTGGGATTGCTGTGCTTCTTACTTATTTACTTCACCCTTTAGTAGAACGGATGCATGATTCTGGATTATCACGACCGTTTGCTGTCTTAATTATTTTCTTTTTAATTGTGTTTATATTAGGATTTCTTTTAACGATAGGGCTTCCGTCATTTATTAAACAGATTCAACATGCTTTTGAAACAATACCAGCACAAATTCGTGAGATAGAGAGAGAAACAGAGAGACTCCAAAGCTACATTAGGACTCTTCCTGCACCGTTACAAGCCCAAACACAGGAGTGGAGAGTACAGCTTGTTCAAATGGGAGAAAGTGCGTTTGATCAGATTGAGAGTGCAGTACTTTTCCTTATAAAATCAATGTTTTCTTTTATCGTTATCCCTTTCCTTGTTTTTTTCTTCTTAAAGGATCACGACTTAATTCGAAGGATATCTTGGTATATAACACCTAGAAAATGGAGAGAGGCACTAAAGAAATATATTAAAGACGTTGACCACACGTTTGGAAGTTACATCCGTGGACAGTTGTTAGTGTCATTATCTGTATTTGTTATTTCTACATTTGGTTTATGGTTGCTCGGGGTTCCTTATCCAATTTTACTAGGTTTGTTCATGGGAGCGATGGACTTAATTCCTTACTTTGGACCATTTATTGGGGCGGTCCCAGCTGTTATTATTGCATTTTTGCAATCTTGGCAATTGGGGATTACAACAATAATCTTAATCTTTGTGATTCAGCAAATTGAAGGAAATATCCTTTCACCAGTCATTGTAGGAAAGACATTACATCTGCACCCTGCATTAATCATTCTTGCTCTCTTAGTTGGGGTCGAAGTAGGTGGCTTTCTAGGAATGTTAGTTGCCGTACCTATTTTAGCGATTGGAAAAGTTACTTTGTTGCATATACGTTTTCATTTTATGAAAGATTGACATTTGAATGTTGGATTTCTATAATAGAAGGGCATCATATAGAGGTTTTAATAACGATGACAACATTTCTCTTGTTTGAACCCTTTTTTTACATTAATAAAACGTTGAAGGAACGAGTATGAAGCAGACCACTCTATAGAGAGGTGTACCTTGGCTGAAAGTACACTGTGTGAAGGGCTTCAGAAGGCTACTCCTGAGTGCAGATAATCTCTGACGTTAAGCCGCGTTAAGGTGTTTAAGTGATAGACAATGGTTATGTCTATAATTAGGGTGGTACCGCGTGATAAACTCTCGTCCCTTTTTGGGATTGGGGTTTTTTTATTTGTTTAAAAAACCATTTACATAATAAGGAGAGACCAAAATGAAAAAACTAACATCTGCTCAAGTTAGACAAATGTATTTAGACTTTTTCAAAGAAAAAGGGCATGACATTGAACCAAGTGCTTCTTTAGTACCACATGAAGATCCTTCCTTGCTTTGGATTAATAGTGGTGTAGCTACATTAAAGAAATATTTTGATGGACGAGTTATTCCTGAAAATCCACGAATTACGAATGCGCAAAAGTCAATCCGTACAAATGACATTGAAAATGTAGGGAAGACAGCGCGTCATCACACGTTTTTTGAAATGCTTGGTAATTTTTCGATTGGTGATTATTTTAAGGAAGAAGCAATTGAGTGGGCGTGGGAGTTTTTAACGAGTGAAAAATGGGTTGGCTTTGATCCAGAGAAATTATCTGTAACGGTTCATCCTGAAGATAATGAAGCTTATGATTATTGGAAAGAAAAAATTTGTATTCCAGAAGAACGTATCATTCGACTAGAGGGGAACTTCTGGGATATTGGCGAAGGACCAAGTGGACCGAATACGGAAATATTCTACGATCGTGGACCAAGTTATGGAAATGATGAAACAGATCCTGAACTTTATCCTGGTGGAGAAAATGAACGTTATTTAGAAGTATGGAACCTTGTGTTCTCTCAATTTAACCACAACCCAGATGGAAGCTATACACCACTTCCAAAGAAGAATATTGATACGGGTATGGGCCTTGAGCGAATGGTTTCCGTTATTCAAGATACACCTACAAACTTTGAGACAGATTTATTTCTGCCGATTATACAAGCGACAGAAGAAATTTCTGGGCTGAAATATGGGAAAGATAAAGAAACGGATGTCGCATTTAAAGTAATAGCTGATCATGTGCGTACGGTAACATTTGCTGTAGCGGATGGGGCACTCCCATCAAATGAAGGTCGTGGCTATGTTCTTAGAAGGTTATTGCGCCGTGCGGTTCGTTATGCAAAACTAATTTCGATCCACAGACCATTTATGTATGAACTTGTACCGGTTGTTGGAGAAATTATGGTAGATTTCTACCCAGAAGTTAAAGAGAAAACAGAGTTTGTTCAAAAAGTAATGAAAAATGAAGAGGAACGCTTCCATGAAACGTTAAATGAAGGGTTGTCAATCCTTGAAAAGGTTCTTAATGATGCTGCTCAGTCAGGAAAGAAAGTCATTGATGGAGCAGATGTATTCCGCTTATATGATACGTACGGTTTTCCGGTTGATTTAACAGAAGAATACGTTCAAGAAAAAGGATTAGATATTGATCGTGAAGGCTTTGAGCGTGAAATGGAAGGTCAACGTGAACGTGCTCGTTCAGCGCGTCAAGAATCCGGTTCTATGCAAGTTCAAGATGAAGTGCTTGGACAAATTACGACTGAAAGTACATTTGTTGGATATGACCAATTGAAATCTGAGTCGAAAGTGGAAGTGATTGTTTTTGAAAAAGAATTAACGGACATCGTCTCAGCTGGAAATACAGCACAAATCATTTTAAATGAAACGCCTTTTTATGCGGAAAGTGGAGGACAAGTAGCAGATACAGGAACAATCCGTGGTGAAAATCTTTTTGCAGAGGTCAAGGCTGTAACAAAAGCACCAAATGGTCAACACCTTCATACCGTTCAAATAATAGAGGGAGTGCTTGAAAAAGGAACAAATGTTACAAGTATTGTTGAAGAAACAGAGAGAATTTCCATTGTTAAAAACCATACGGCTACTCATTTATTACACCAAGCTTTAAAAGACGTTCTTGGTGCACATGTTAACCAGGCCGGGTCGTTAGTTTCTGAAGACCGCTTGCGCTTTGATTTCTCTCACTTTGGTCAAGTAACACCTGAAGAAATGACAAGAGTAGAAGAAATTGTAAATGAGCAAATATGGAATGCACTTACTGTAGACATTTCTCTTAAGAAATTAGACGAAGCCAAAGAAATGGGTGCCATGGCTTTATTCGGTGAAAAATATGGAGAAACGGTTCGTGTTGTAAAAGTAGGAGATTATAGCTTAGAGCTTTGCGGAGGCTGTCACGTTCGCAACACAGCTGAAATTGGTTTGTTTAAGTTAGTTTCGGAATCAGGTATTGGTGCAGGGGTACGCCGTATTGAGGCAGTTACCGGTAAGGGTGCCTATGAGCATATGAATGGACAAATTCAATTGTTAAAGGATGTTGCAGCGAACTTAAAAGTGAAACGAGTTCAAGATGTTCCTGCTAGGGTAGAAGCAACACAACAACAAATTCGTGATTTACAACGAGAAAATGAATCATTAACAGCAAAATTGGGTAATATGGAAGCTGGGAATCTCGTTAATGAAGCGGTCGAAATAAACGGGGTTACAGTATTAACAAAGAAAGTCGATGCAGCAGATATGGATGGGTTACGTGGGATTGTTGACACATTAAAACAAGATTTGTCGTCTGGAATCATTGTCTTAGGCGCGGTATCTGGTGATAAAGTTAACATTGTAGCTGGTGTTACAAAGGATCTGCTAGATAAAGGATTCCACGCTGGGAAATTAGTAAAAGAAGTGGCGACCCGCTGTGGCGGAGGCGGTGGTGGCCGTCCAGATATGGCGCAAGCAGGTGGAAAAAATCCGGCGCAGCTAGAGGCAGCTCTAGCATTTGTAGAAGAATATGTAAATACAATTTCCTAATTGTACTTTAATGGTGTACAATGGAAATAGACAAGCTGTCGGACAAGATCTATGAAGAATTTTGTCTGACAGCAATGAATGAAAGAGGTGTTTGTGATGAGCTCTATGGACAAAACGATGCAATTTAATTTTCATGATGACACGGTTGATGTTGATGTCCAAGAGGTGCTCCTTTCTGTATATGAGTCACTAGAGGAGAAAGGCTATAACCCCATTAACCAAATTGTTGGCTATTTACTTTCAGGAGATCCTGCGTATATTCCGCGTCACAAGGACGCGCGGACACTCATTCGTAAGCTAGAACGTGATGAACTAATTGAAGAGTTAGTAAAATCCTATTTATCACAGCACCGTAAGGAGAATGGATGAGAGCACTCGGATTAGATGTTGGAACTAAAACGATAGGAGTCGCTTTAAGTGATGAACTCGGGTGGACTGCACAAGGGTTAACGACTCTTAGACGTGAAGAAGATGAAGAAGACAAGGACTTTGAAGCCATTGCCAACCTTGTTAAAGAACATGGCGTCGACACAATTGTAATAGGATTGCCCAAAAATATGAACGGATCGATTGGTCCTAGTGGTGAACGAAGTCAATTGTTTGCTGATACATTAAGTAATCATGTTTCGTGCACGATAAAGATGTGGGATGAGCGTTTAACGACTGTTGCTGCAGAAAGAATGCTCATCTCTGCAGATGTGAGTCGTAAAAAAAGAAAGCAAGTCATTGATAAAATGGCTGCGGTCATGATTTTACAAGGGTATCTTGACCATAAAGGTTAGAACCTAACTAATTACAAGAGGTGCAAACATAATGACAGAACAAGAAAAAGAACGAATTGTAATCCCTGATGAGAATGGGGACGAGCATCTTTTTGATGAGTTATTCAGGTTTCATGTTGATGCAACAGAGAAGTCATATATTTTAGTGACGCCTGTTGGTGCGGATGAAGACGATGAAGAAGAAGTGGAAGTTTTTGCTTTCCGCTATGAAGATCGTGAAGGCGAAGAAGACGATATTGCTTTATTCCCAGTGGAAACAGATGAAGAGTGGGAAATGGTTGAAGAGATGTTAAATACGTTTCAGCCTGAAGATGAGGAGTAACAAAAGATATTTTTTTCGAGAAAAAGCAGTACCCAAGACCAGGGTACTGCTTTTTCTCTTTAACTTTCGTCGAAATGTAGTATAATAAGACGGTGGAAGGAGGAGAATGATGTCTAATTCCAACGAAAAACCACGAAATGAATTGTATGAAGAGCGAGTTTCTCAGGCACGAGTTGTGAGGAAAATCGTCTTTTTTAGTTTAATTGGTTTATTTTTGATAGGTATCATTACATTAATTATTTCTTATTTTTACGTGACCAATGTGCTGGGTCCTGTTGATTCAGATAACCCAGAGGAAATTCAAGTTACTATTCCCATTGGATCAACTGCGAACCAGATTGGAACCATATTAGAGGAAGAGGGACTTGTTAGAAGTGGAACAATGTTTCGATATTATGTTCGGTATAAAAACGAATCAGGGTTTCAAGCTGGAGACTATGCTCTTTCAACTGCGATGACAATGGATGATATTATTGCGGAATTGAAAGAAGGAAGGGTACTACAAGAACCTGAGTTGGTTTTCACAGTACCTGAAGGGAGATGGCTTGAAGATGTTGCTGAGATTATCGCCCGTGAAACGGATCATAGCGAAGAAGAAGTAATGGAAGTTTTAACCGATCAAGAGTATATAGAAGAGCTAATTGATCAATACTCAATGTTAACAGAAGACATTTTAAAAGAGGACATTCGTTATGCATTAGAAGGCTATTTGTTCCCTGCACGTTATGACTTTATGGAAGAGAACCCTTCTATCCAATCAATAGTAGAAGCCATGCTTAGTGGGACACAGAGTGTGCTAGAAGAATTTTCTACTGAGCTTGAACAAAGTGAATACAGTGCTCATGAAATTTTAACGCTTGCATCGATTATTGAACGGGAAGCTCAGAAGTCAGAGGATCGCTATCTGATTTCAGGAGTGTTGTACAATCGTTTAGATAGGGACATGAGGCTTCAAGTAGACCCAACTGTTTCTTATGCACTCGGTGAGCACCTATATATGACAAGCTATGCTGCGTTAGAGGTTGATTCACCTTATAACACGTATCGTTATGTAGGAATCCCTATAGGCCCTATTGCTAACCCAGGTAAGGATTCAATTAGAGCTGCTTTGAATCCTGAAGAGACAGATTACTTGTTCTTCTATGCTCGTTTTAATGGAGAAGTCATTTATAACGAAACGTATGAAGAGCATAACCGTACTCATCAAAGATACCGTAATGAATGGGTTGAAGGCCAGTCCACAGAGACTAAAGAAGAATAGAATGATCATGGATTTTTTAAGGGGGATGTGTTCAAGTATATAAGAACACTCCCTTTTTTTATGGTTTAATGACAGAATGGATGGAGTGTAAAAATGATTAATAAACGAGTAGAGAATTATTTGAAATCAATCATTCCCACACGTGGTGATCAAGTTGAAGAAATAGAAGAATATGCAAGGATTAATCATGTTCCTATAATGGATTTAGTCGGGATGGAAAGTCTCTTACAGCAAATGAAACTGCATGAGCCTAAGAGGATTCTTGAGATTGGTACAGCGATTGGTTACTCGGCTATTCGAATGGCTCAAGCATTACCTGCTGCTGAAATCATAACGATTGAGCGAGATGAAGAAAGGTTTAATGAAGCAGAAAAAAATATTACGTCTCTTCGACTTACCAACCGGATTCATCTTAAGTTTGGTGATGCTCTTGATTTAGTTCAAACACTTGAATCAGAACCACCTTTTGATGTATTATTTATTGATGCTGCCAAAGGACAATACCAGCGTTTTTTCGATCTTTATGGGAAATATGTGAAAACTGGTGGTGTAATTTATTCAGATAATGTGCTCTTCCGTGGGTTAGTTGCAGAAGAAGACATAGAAAATAAACGTTTGCAAAAAATAGCGAAAAAGATAAAAAGCTATAATGAATGGTTGATGAATCACCCACATTATGAGACAAGAATTTTGCCTGTGGGAGATGGATTGGCTGTAAGCATTAAGAAATAAAAGGAGCTGGTGAAATGATGGAGAAGAAACCTGAACTACTCGTCACACCAAAGGACATGGAAGCTGTAAATCGATTGTTTGCAGCTGGGGCTGATGCGATTGTTATTGGGGAGGAACGCTACGGTCTTCGTCTAGCAGGAGAATTTTCAAGAGACGCTGTTAAAGAAGCGACAACTATTGCTCATACTAAAGGGAAAAAAGTTTATGTAGCGATGAATGCTCTTTTTCATAATGAAAAAGTAGACGAGTTGGCTGATTATGTTCAATTTTTACATGAAGCAGGTGTAGATGGAATTACTTTTGGAGATCCGGCTGTTTTAATGACAGTACGGGAAGTTGCACCTGATATGAAATTACACTGGAATACAGAACAGACAGCAACCAACTGGTTTACCGCTAATTATTGGGGTCGTAAAGGAGCAAAACGTGCTGTTTTAGCTCGAGAGATCAACATGGATGCAATTGTAGAAATCAAAGAAAATGCTGAAGTTGAAATAGAGGTTCAAGTTCATGGAATGACAAGTATGTTTCAATCAAAGAGAACTTTAATTGGAAACTATATGCAGTTCCAAGGGAAAAATTTATCTGTGGAAAAACGTGATAAAGAGCGAAATTTACACTTATTTGATCCCGAACGAAATGCGCGTTACCCAATCTTTGAAGATGAAAATGGAACTCATATTATGAGTCCGAATGATATTTGCATCATTGACGAATTAGAAGAGATGATTGATGCAGAGGTCGATAGCTTTAAAATAGATGGCCTGCTAAAGTCTACGGATTATCTGGAAACAACAACAGCTCTCTACCGTGAGGCTATTGATTTATGTGTAACGAACCGTGATGAATACGAAGAGCGCAAAGAGGAATATTTAAACAAACTAGAAGAAATTCAACCAGAAAACCGAAAATTAGATACAGGGTTCTTCTTTAAAGAAACGGTATATTAAGAAGGGAGGCTTATGAAGATGGCAACTATTGCAGAACGGACAAAAGAAGGAAAACGTGTGATTACAAAGAAACCAGAACTTTTAGCTCCAGCTGGGAGCTTAGAGAAGCTCAAAGTTGCGGTCCATTATGGTGCAGATGCTGTATTTATCGGCGGACGTGAATTTGGTCTTAGGTCAAATGCTGACAACTTCTCTATTGAGGAAATGAAAGAAGGGGTCGAGTTTGCTAATAAATATGGTGCAAAAATTTATGTGACAACAAATATCTTTGCTCATAATGAAAACATGGACGGGCTTGAAGAATATTTACAATCTCTTCAAGAAGTGGGGGTTACAGGAATTATCGTTGCAGATCCTCTTATCATTGAGACCTGTAAACGAGTAGCCCCTAAGGTAGAAGTACATTTAAGTACACAGCAATCGTTAAGTAACTGGCTTGCAGTAAAGTACTGGAAAGAAGAGGGGCTTCATCGTGTCGTTCTAGCACGTGAGGTAGGTCTAGAAGAGATGCTTGAGATGAAGAAAAAAGTAGACATTGAAATTGAAGCGTTTATTCATGGCGCCATGTGTATCTCTTATTCAGGGCGCTGTGTTTTGAGTAATCATATGACAGCTCGTGACTCAAATCGTGGTGGATGCTGTCAATCATGTCGCTGGGAATACGATTTATATGAGACGAATGAAAATGGCGAGAAAGCTTTATTTGAAGAAGGCGATCCTCAATACACAATGAGTCCAAAAGATTTAAACCTCGTTCAAGCGATTCCGAAGTTGATTGAAGCAGGGATTGACAGTCTAAAGGTTGAAGGCCGGATGAAATCAATTCACTATGTAGCGACGGTTACAAGTGTATACCGTAAAGTCATTGATGCATATTGTGCAGATCCTGATAACTTCCAAATTGATAAGGCATGGCTAGATGAGCTTGAAAAGTGTGCGAATCGGGACTTTGCTCCACAATTCTTTGAAGGTGAACCAACATTTGAAGAACAAATGTATGGGAAGCATCCAAAACGAACAAAGTATGATTTTGCAGGGCTAGTTCTTGATTATGATGAGCAGACATCGATGGTTACATTGCAGCAACGAAATCACTTTAAGACGGGTGATGAAATTGAATTTTTTGGACCGGAAATCTCAAATTTTATTCAAAAAGTCGGAACAATCTGGGATGAAGACGGAAATGAAATTGATGCAGCAAGACATCCATTACAAATTGTTCGTTTTAAAGTAGATAAGCATGTGTATCCGCAAAACATGATGCGTAAAGAGGTAAGATAATGTCAAAAAAACCTATTGTTATCGGTGTTGCCGGGGGAACAGGGTCTGGTAAAACAACGGTAGCGAAAGAAATCTTTTATCAATTTAATGAACAATCAATTGTATTAATTGAACAGGATGCTTATTATAAAGATCAAAGTCATCTAAGCTTTGAGGAACGTTTGGAAACAAATTATGATCATCCATTAGCATTTGATAATGATCTACTATTAGAGCACTTACAACTACTTTCAGCAGGTAAAGGAATAAAAAAACCTGTCTATGATTATAAAGCACATACAAGGTCTAATGATGTTATCGTCATTGAACCAAAGGATGTTATTATTGTGGAAGGAATTTTGATACTTGAGGATGAACGCTTGCGTGATATGATGGATATTAAACTGTTTGTTGATGCTGATGCAGATATTCGTATCATTAGAAGACTTGTCAGAGATATTGAGGATCGTGGTCGATCAATTGGGTCAGTAATTGATCAATATACGTCAGTTGTTAGACCAATGCACCTGCAGTTTATTGAACCAACAAAGCGTTATGCTGATGTAATTGTGCCAGAAGGTGGGCAGAATCGTGTCGCAATTGATCTAATGGTAACTAAAATTCGTACAATTATTGAAGAGAAAGCGATTTTGTAATAGCATAAGAGCAGGTCTATATTTTATGAGACGATTATAAAAACTCGGTCATCCGAGTTTTTAGTCTACATAGGTATTTGAACTATCTATATTACATGCATTTATTTATTGATCGTAGTAGATGAGGAGTGAAAGACATGGCAGAAGAGAAAAAGCATTATATGACAATGGATGGAAAGAAGAAATTAGAAGACGAGTTAGAATATCTTAAGACGGAGCGACGAAAAGAAGTCGTTGAACGTATAAAAATTGCTCGTAGCTTTGGTGACCTTTCGGAGAACTCAGAGTATGATTCAGCGAAGGAAGAACAAGCATTTGTTGAGGGTCGTATTGCTCAACTTGAAAAAATGATCCGTAATGCCGTTATGATCGAGGAAGAAGAAGGGGCAGCAAATGTGGTTTCTCTTGGAAAAACGGTTAAATTCATTGAGCTTCCAGACGGAGATGAGGAAGAGTACACGATTGTAGGTAGTGCGGAGTCAGACCCAGCTGCAGGCAAAATTTCTAATGATTCTCCAATGGCACAAAGTTTATTAGGACGAAGCATTAATGATACCGTTTCCGTAAATACACCTGGTGGAGAAATGGAAATCAAGATTGTTGATATTAACTAATAACGATTAAAAAAGCTGCTCTATTGATGAGTAGCTTTTTTAATTGGGGCTCTCATAAGTCCGGAAAAGGTGGCATCCAAAACGGTAAAAAACAAACCTTTCTAGTCATCACCCTTTAATTATGTGAAACATTGTATGAACTTGTATGAACCTGTTCTCGCTCTTTTTAAGAAGATCTTGTATAATAACCTCAGAAAGAAAAAGTATTAAGGGAGTGGAGATATGCAAGGACATCGTTATGAGCAACGAAAAAAGAAGCGAGTCAATCGTATTTTGAATGTGGCGATAGCAATAGTCACCATTCTTATTATTGTATTTGCAGTCCAAATCTTCTTCAGTTCAACAAAAAGTGAAGAAGCAAGTAGTGATAATGATTTGTTAGATGAGATAGAGGAAAGTGAAACAGAATCAATTCCTGATCCTGTTGAAACACAAGGACGAGCAGGCGTGGAAGAGTCAGAACCAGAAATTCGTGAGGAAAGTGGTCTAGAAGAAGAGAATGAATGGGATGAGGAAGAACAGGAACTTGAGCCAATCCCAGAAGGTGAATGGCAACCAGTTGGAACATCACAAACTGGTGAGTTTACACCTGATTTCTCTAAAAATAGTACCAACTGGAATGAAATGGTAATGGCTATTCAACAAGCTACTGGTTTTTCTGATATGGAAATTTGGTGGCTTGGAAATGGAGGTTCTCCAACGAGAGCACGTGGTGAAGTGAGTGATAAGAGTAACATAGGTGAACGTTATGAAGTGTATATTGAATGGATTGATGGACATGGCTGGATGCCAGTCGAGAAGAACAAGGTAAATTAATAATTGGAAGGAGGCTGTCATAATGACAGCCTCTCCAACAATAGAAAGGAT
The DNA here is from genome assembly GCF_036663575.1 of Halalkalibacter flavus. Lineage (NCBI taxonomy): Bacteria > Bacillati > Bacillota > Bacilli > Caryophanales > Bacillaceae > Halalkalibacter > Halalkalibacter flavus. The sequence continues at coordinate 34,361 of NZ_JAWRVK010000030.1, read as the reverse complement.
TTTTTTATGTCAAAAACGATTTTAATAAACGGGATGATCATTACAGTTAATCCTACGAATCAGGTATATAAAAAAGGAGCTATTGCTTTTGAGAATGGAAAAATTACATATGTAGGAGAAGTTCCAAAAAACCTGGCTGAGTATGATGAAGTTATCGATGTTCAAGGTGATTATGTGTTGCCTGGCTTAGTGAATACGCACGGTCATGCGTCCATGTCACTCCTTCGTGGATACGCTGATGATCTTCCATTGCAACAATGGTTAGAGGAGAAGATGTGGCCTATTGAAGCTCAATATACGAAGGAACACGCGAAATGGGGAACGTATCTATCGCTGATCGAAATGCTGCGTACAGGTACCACAACGTTTGTTGATATGTATGACAATATGGATGAGGTTGCAATGGCTGTAGAGGCTTCAGGAGCAAGAGCTAGACTATGTAGAGGGATGATTGGTTTTGGGACTGAAGAGTTGCGCCAGAGTAAGTTAGAAGAAGCCGCGAGTTTTGTGAGAAACTGGAACAATCAAGCGAATGGTCGAATTACAACAATGATGTCACCGCACTCACCTTACACGTGCAACCCTCAATTTATCGAACAAATTGTATCCAAAGCCCTTGAGCTAGACGCTCCGATTCATATTCATATGTCTGAAACAAAGGCGGAAGTGGAGCAAAATGAAAAAGAGTATGGAGAACGCCCTGTTAAGCATTTAGAAAAGCTTGGTGTGTTTTCAAAAAGAAGTCTTGTCGCTCATGCTGTCCATGTTGAAGATTGGGAAATGGACATCTTAGCAAAAAATGATGTGAAAGTTTCAAATAACATTATTAGTAATTTAAAATTAGCAAGCGGTATTGCACCAGTTCCAGAAATGTTGAACAAAGGTATTACAGTTTCTCTTGGGACAGACAGTTCAGCTTCTAATAACAATCTAGATTTATTTGAAGAATTAAAACAGGTAGCATTATTATTTAAAGGTGTTCGTAATGATGCAACGCTCATTCCAGCTGAAAAGGCATTACAAATGGCTACTCTACATGGAGCGGAAGCAATATGGCTAGAGGATCAAATAGGAAGCCTTGAGGTCGGGAAAGAAGCAGACTTGATTGTGATGAATACAAAACAAGCATTTTACCAACCGGCTCATAATCCGATTTCTCATCTTGTATATTCAGGAAGTGGACGAGATGTGAAAGATGTATTTGTTCAAGGAAAGCAAGTTGTGAAAAATGGTGAATGCATAACAATAGATGAAGAGAAGGTTATTTTTGAAGTGAACCGTTTGGTCGAACAATTTTAAATGCAATTACAAGAACCCCTTCGGCAATGTTACATTGTGAAGGGGTTCTTCAAGATGGTTAATCTATTTTCCAACTCTCGAGATAAACTTTTTGTTCATCCGTTAATGAGTCAATGCCAATACCTAACGCTTCTAGTTTTAATTGAGCGACTTGTTTGTCTAGTTCATAAGGTACAGTAATAATGCGGTTACCAATCTCTTTGTACTTTTCATTAACATAAGCTAAAGATACCGCCTGTAAAGCAAAGGTCATATCCATAATCTCAGCAGGGTGTCCATCTCCTGCACCTAGGTTGACTAAACGTCCTTCTGCAAGTAAATAGAGTTTACGTCCGTCTTTCATTACATACTCTTCAATGTTTTTACGAACCTCGCGCTTTGAAGTGGATAACGCAGCAAGGTCATGCTTGTTGACCTCTACATCAAAATGCCCTGCATTAGCAAGAATTGCCCCATCTTTCATCACTTCCAAATGCTCTTGACGAATAACATATTGATTTCCTGTTACGGCAATAAAATAATCTCCCATTTTTGCAGCTTCTACTAACGGCATAACTTCAAAGCCATCCATATAAGCTTCAATCGCTTTAATGCTATCTACTTCAGTAACGATTACCTTGGCACCGAGCCCTTTAGCACGCATAGCAACACCACGTCCGCACCAGCCATACCCAACGACAACGACTGTTTTTCCTGCTACAACTAAATTTGTTGTACGGTTAATGCTGTCCCAAACAGATTGTCCAGTTCCATAACGGTTATCGAAGAGATGTTTACAATATCCATCATTAACGGCGATCATTGGGAAAGGAAGATCACCTGATTTTTCTAATGCTTTATCTCTGATTACTCCAGTCGTTGTCTCTTCACAACCACCACGAATATTCTTAATTAAGTCAGGGCGTTCTGAATGAAGGAGTGTTGTAAAGTCTCCACCATCGTCAATGATTAAATCTGGTTCTACTTCAAGGGCCATAATTAAGTGTTGCTTAAATTCTTCTGGGTCTGGTTTATGCTTAGCAAAAACGGTAATCCCATCTTCAACTAAGGCAGCACAAACATCGTCCTGAGTAGAAAGAGGGTTACTTCCTGCAATATATACATCGGCTCCTCCTGCTTTCACTACTTTAGCAAGATAAGCTGTCTTCGCTTCTAAATGCAGGCAAATCGCTACTTTCAAACCTTTGAAAGGCTGGGTACGTTCAAATTCCTCACGAATGCGATTTAACACTGGCATATGTTCTTTCACCCAATCAATTTTCAAATGACCTTCAGGTGCAAGGCTCATATCTCGTACAATACTTTTCATGTTTCATGTTCCTCCAATATATGTAGTTCAAACTAAAGATAATGATACCGTATTATGTGTAGAGATGAAAGCGTATGGTGCTTGAAGGGGGTGGAAAAGAAAACATTAAAATTGGAATCCTCTTGCTAAATTAACAGACATTGCATCATCTATTCTTTTAAAAAGGTGATAGAATGAATGGAGAGTAGGAGGAAGATAAATGGAAGATAAAAAGTTAAAGCAACTTGAAGCGAAAGTCAAGGATTACAAGCAGTTTGGTTTCATTCTATTGTCTTTAAGTATATTTCTGTTTATCGGGTTAGTGATTCCAACAGAGCATACGGTTATTACGGCACCTAGTTTAATTGTTAGCGGCATTTTTATTGTGCTAGCACTAGCAGTTGTATTTCATCGTTTAGCAATGAATACCCAAAAGCAGATATATGAAGATAGCAAACATTCATAAGATAGAAGAAGTGGACTGAGATTCAGTCGAGTTCACTTCTTTTTTGTTTTACATAGGAAATCAAAAACCAAGATGCCAGGCTAGGCTATCTTGGTTTGGTTATATCTAAAAAATGACTTAAAATTCGTGCTGTTAATCCCCAAATTACATAGTCTTGATAATAGTAGAAGTATTCTGGAATCTCATTATACCGATTGGAATAAGAGCGCTTATTAGGAACTTTATCTATTGGGAAATCTACACCAGGTTCAAACCATAATTTCATTGAATGAACGTCCGGTTCATGCTCGTACAAATATGAAAGTGGGACAGTAAAAGTATGATCGACTTCATCATGGTTGATTTTTAATTGATCAAGACTTTGCAAGTCACCTATAAAAGGATAAATAATACCGCGAAATGGCGTGACAAGTACATCAAGTGGAGCGATAATATTTATAGACTTTTCAGATAAACCTATTTCCTCTGTTAATTCACGAATGGCAGCTGCTTCTGGCGTCGGATCAGTTTTATCAATTCTTCCTCCTGGAAAGCAAATTTCACCAGGCTGTTTCGTTAACTTTTTAGAGCGCACTTCAAACAGAATTGATAGTTCACCCTTCACATAAACCAAAGGAACAATAACAGCAGACTGCATTGCCTGTGATCCGAGAATGCCACTTTTTCTATTTGTAAGTTGCCTCTTTATTGCAGAAAGTTCATTCATTCAGAAACCTCCTTATTATAGTATGAACGTAAAAGTCAGTACCCAATTACACAAATAATATTATATTATACAGTATTAATAGAAAATAGCAGCTTAAAGACAGGCTTTGCAAAATTACTAAAAGTGTGAATGGATTTAACGAAATATGACAATTCAGAAGTTTTCTGTAAGGAAATATCACATAAGTGCTGTAAACAGATTCAGAGTAAGGTACATTAAATACAGGAAAGGTCATTGACCTAGCTTCCAAAAATGTTCTCTCTACTCTCCCCCATTGCGAGCGGTTCAATTGAATCGCTCATTTTTTTGATTTGTATCATTGACATTAATAATATGTATAATTTGGAACTAGACGAATGTGACTTGCAAAAAGAGTTGAAATACATGAAAATAATAGTAGCAAGTAGCAAGTAGCTATTAGGAATTAGGGTAAGGGGAAGGGCAAGATGGACGTTCATTCTAAAGAGAAAGAGATGCTCGGTTTACTAGAGAGTTTAGTTAACATAGATAGTGGTTCATATTATAAAGTTGGTGTTGATCAAATTGGCAAGATACTGCTGCCATATTTTACTGAGCTAGGTTTTGATGTTCAAAGGGTGAAGCAGAAGGAAGTTGGTGACCATTTGATCCTTCGTCATTCAGAAAAGCAGAAATCCTATATCTTGATCGTTGCTCACATGGATACAGTGTTTGAAGAAGGGACGGCAAAGGCACGTCCTTTTTCAATAAAAGACGGACGTGCTTATGGTCCAGGTGTCATTGATATGAAGGCTAGTCTTGTTTCCGTCATTTATGCACTACGCTATTTAAAAGACATAGGTTCAGATGCTTATAAAGGTGTTCAAGTAATTTTAAATAGTGATGAAGAAACAGGATCGTTGACATCGAGACCAATTATTGAAAAAGAAGCAATCGGAAAGTCATATGCACTTATAATGGAGCCAGCTAGAAGAGATGGTTCCGTAGTGACGGAACGTCGTGGTAGTGGTCGATTTACGATTGAAGTTCATGGGAAGGCTGCTCATTCAGGAATAGAACCCGAAAAAGGGAGAAGTGCGATTGAAGAGCTTGCTCATAAGATTGTAAAATTGCATGAATTAAACGATCACGAACAGGGGATTTCCGTCAATGTTGGCATTATAGAAGGTGGAGATGCAGTTAATACAGTCTCAGCTATGGCCGTTGGACATATTGACGTCAGAGTCGCTACTTTACAACAAGCAGAAGAAATGGAACATAAAATAGAGAAAGTTTGTGCCTCTTCTGATGTTAGTGGGACAGAAATTGAACTAACAGGTGACATGAGAAGGCCTCCGATGTTAAAAAATAAGAAAATTGAAGAACTTTTTCAGATCGTCAGAAATGTTGCTGCAGAGTTAGGGATTGACTTAAAAGATACAAAAACTGGTGGAGGTTCAGATGCTTCTTTTACTTCAGCAATGGGAATCCCGACAATTGATGGACTAGGGCCTATTGGTGGCCATGCACATAGTGAGAAGGAATACTTAGTTATATCGTCTCTAACAGAGAGAACGTTGCTATTAGCTAAAGTAATAGAACGGTTAATGAGCGAAAAAAATAATTAATTGGCCTTTAGAGAGAACCTCTTGCATGTATGTTGCAAATGGTTCTCTTTTTTAATTCCTTATAAAAAATAGTAAGGCAAATATGTAAAAAAGATAAAATACACTTTATTTTTGTTGTACAGACACGACCAAGCCCAGTTTTACATAGTGTTAAAGTAACGACATTATGGGGGTGATGAGATGTCAACAATAATTGCAGCGATTTCATATTTATTTAAGGAAGTTATCGTCTTCGTATCATATGTGAAAAATAACGCCTTCCCACAGCCACTCAAAAAAGATGAAGAACGTAAATACTTAAAGCTTATGCAGGAGGGTGATGAACGAGCACGCGACCTTCTAATTGAACATAACCTACGTTTGGTGGCTCATATCGTTAAGAAGTTTGAAAACACAAGGGAAGATACGGAAGATCTCATCTCAATTGGAACGATCGGTTTAATTAAGGCTATAGAAAGCTATTCTGATGGAAAAGGGACAAAGCTGGCAACTTATGCTGCACGATGTATTGAAAATGAAATTCTTATGCACTTGAGAGCCTTAAAAAAGGTCAAGAAGGATGTATCTCTTCACGATCCGATTGGAACGGATAAAGAGGGGAATGAAATCACGTTAATTGATGTTCTTCAAGAGGAAGGCGAAGATATTGTCGATGTCATTCAAACAAATATGGAGAAAACACAAATCTATAAATTCATACATGTGTTGGATGACAGAGAAAAAGAAGTCATTGTGGGGCGCTTTGGTCTAAATTTAGAAGAAGAGCGCACCCAGCGTGAAATTGCGAAAGAACTTGGGATCTCACGTAGTTATGTATCTAGAATTGAAAAGCGAGCGTTAATGAAGCTTTTCCATGAATTTTATAAACAAAGCCAAGGAAAAGGGTAATGGTGGAGAGGTGTGCCAGGTTGGCACACCTCTTGCTGTGTTCTTCAAGCGTGTGTTTTTTTAAAAGGGAGGGAAATACGAAAAGTCGTCTTTTGTTCGTCTGAAGAACAGGTTAGTTCCCCTGAGTGCTTCTCAATGATTTTTCTACAAACAAATAATCCAATTCCTGTGCCTAGTTCCTTCGTCGTATAGAATGGTTCAAAGATCGTTTCTTGGACATCTAGTGGAATCATTGGACCGTTATTTGAAACTTCTATGATAACGCGTTCATCCTCGATAAAACATCTCAAGTGTATTTCTCTTGGTTTTTGCCGTTGCATAACTGCATCAATTGAATTAAATAATACATTTAAAAATACTTGCTTTATTTCATCCTTATGAGCTTCAATATTAATTTTAGCGTCAGTGTCCGTGAAGATAAGAACATCCGAATCGACAATGCTTGGATAGAGGAAGCTTAATATTTCGTCTAGCACATCACTTAATATAAAGATTTCTTTTGGATTTTCTATAGTGGCCATTTTTGATGTATGCAAGAACTGAGTAATTCTAAATTTTAATTGATCTAGTTCTAGTTCGATGATATCTAAATACTTTAAGTTTGGGTATTCTGTTCGCAGCAATTTATTAAAGCCAATAATTGATGTTAACGGGTTTCTAAATTCATGTACAAAACTTGAAGACATTTGACCTAAAATAGCCAGTTTGTCTTTATGAGTTTGATGAATAAATAGCTTCTTTTCCTCAAGCTCTCTATTTATTAATTTTGTATATCTTGTGACAGCATGATAACAAAACTGATCAAATTGTGTATTAATCTTATCTACGATGATAGAGAGCTGATTACTATTTACATCTGCTTGTAGGACAAATTTAATTAGGATACTTCTACCAATATTAACGTTATAAACAAAGTCGCCAATGTTTATATTCGCTTCGACACGCTCCTTTGCTACTTTGTAGGCTAAATGTTTGACATCTTCCATAGTAACTGTGTCCAGTAATGTATTTTTGATTAAAATATACATTAAATAACCGTTCTCTTTTACTTTTTCTTTATGGATATCTGCCTGATCTTGTATGGTTTGTTCTTGCCACATTGTGATAAAATTCGATTCGTTCTTTTCTAGAAAATCAATTATTGCTTGAGGGACAACATTAGTTAAATCAGGCTTTAATGACATAGTAAAATAAGTCACCACTTTCCAATGAAATCACCATGTCAAAATAATGATGGTATTAGTTTAATTAGACAATTTGTGAGTAATTCCTTTCAATTTTTAAGAATTAAATAGTATTTGATCAACGACCTCACACAAAATAAGCCACCTAGCTCACTTGGGTGACTTATGACAAATCATTTAGCCTCTATCCATTAATAACTTCTCCACCATTTACATGAAGAACTTGCCCTGTTACATAAGATGAGTCATCGGAGGCTAGGTACACGTAGCTTGGTGCTAATTCAGCCGGCTGTCCTGGTCTGCCCATAGGACTATTCGTTCCGAATGTAGCCACTTGATCGGCAGGAAAAGATGCAGGAATAAGAGGGGTCCAAATAGGACCAGGAGCTACTGCATTTACGCGAATTCCTTTCGATACAATACTTTGAGAGAGAGAGCGAGTTAAGGCAACCATTGCTCCTTTTGTAGAAGAATAGTCTATTAATACCGGATTTCCTTTGTACGCAACGATGGAAGCCGTATTGATAATCGTACTTCCTTTTTGCAAATGTGGCATGGCGGCTTTAATAAAATGAAAGCAAGAGAAGATATTCGTTTTAAAGGTACGTTCCATTTGTTCAACTGAGATATCTTCAATGTTTTCTTGATAATGTTGTTCAGCTGCATTATTTATTAAACAATCCAATTTTCCAAAAGTAGAAATCGTTTGTTCTATTGCTGTTTGACAGAAGGATTCATCTCCTATATCCCCAGATAGCAACAGACACTCTCCACCGTATGTTTCAACTTCTTCTTTCGTTTGCTTAGCATCATCATGTTCTTCAAGGTAGACAACGGTTACCTTGGCTCCTTCTTTCGCAAAGGCAATAGCAACAGCTCTTCCAATCCCGCTATCACCACCTGTAATAAGTGCTACCTTGTTTTTTAACTTTCCACTTCCTTTATAGTTTGGATCGTCATAGACAGGTAAGGGGGTCATCTTACTTTCGAGTCCTGGTTGGTGATTCTGAGATTGAGAAGGCTGCCCGTCCGTTTGTTTAGATTGTATCTCACTATATTTCATATGATCACTCCTTTAAAAAAAATCATTATTAGATTGCTCTTTAGAAGGAGGAAATAATCAGAGTATGAAAAAGAGGTGTTCTAGAGGGAGATTATCCTTCTAGGACACCTTGAATAAATTAAGCAGCATGCGAGCTTGATGAATTTACTGACTGTCTATGAGCTTTACGAATCTTATTCATGTACCAAATAGCAACAACAAGAGTAATCACACCACCAATGGCAAGTGACAATTCATATGGAAGAGAGAACCCTTCTGGTGCATATAAGAAATAAGTCGAAACAACAGCTGTCATAAATAACGCAGGAATTCCACAAATCCAATGGAATTTACGTGATTCTAATAAGTACATTGCTGCTGTCCAAAGCATGACTGTGGCAACGAGTTGGTTTGTCCCTCCAACGTACCTCCATAAGAATGTATAATCGATCGTTGAAAGCCAAAAGGCTGGAATAGTAACAGGGATCGTAGCTAATAACACCCCTTTTAGCCCACGAACTTTAAAGAATTTCTCAACTAATTCAAATACCATCATACGCGAAGAACGTAGCGCTGTGTCACCTGTTGTAATTGGGAGAATAATAACCCCAAGAATTGCAAGAATTCCACCAAGTGTACCAAGAAGTGTAGTTGAAATTTCATTAACTACTCCAGCAGGCCCACCAGCAGCTAGTGCCTCTTGAAGACCACCAGTACCGCCAAAGAATGTCATACCAGCCGCAGCCCAAATGAGTGCAATGACTCCTTCAGCAACCATTGCTCCGTAAAACACTTTTCTACCATGTGATTCACGTTTGATCGTACGTGCGAGAATCGGACTTTGCGTACTGTGAAATCCAGAGATTGCCCCGCATGAAATAGTAACCATTAATAAAGGCCAAATTGGTAAGTCACCAGGGTGTAAATTAGAAAATGTAAGATTTGGGATGGGGCGATCTGTTAATAGTAACGCAATCCCAATTGAAACAGCCATAAAGATTAAAATGGCACCAAATATAGGGTAAATCCGGCCAATTATGCGATTTACTGGTAACACGGCAGCAACTAGAAAATAAGCAAAAATAAGAACAAGTGCTACTGTAAAAGAAAGTGGTGTAAGACTGGAAATTAATTGTGCAGGACCAGCAGTGAACGCTGCCGCTACAAGAATCATAAGTATAATTGAAACAACGTTAATGATAACGCGCATAGTGTTACCAAGGTAACGACCAACTAAGCTTGGAAATTGTGCTCCATTATGACGTAAAGATAGCATTCCTGAAAAATAATCATGGACTGCTCCAGCAAAAAGACAACCAATAACGATCCAAATGAAAGCAACTGGACCATATAATGCACCAGCCACAGCACCAAAAATAGGACCTAGACCAGCAATATTTAATAATTGAATTAAGCTTGCTTTCCACCATGGCATCGGTGTGTAATCTATTGCATCAGAATTTGTATAAGCAGGTGTTTTGTTTTGATCATTTATACCGAAGATGCGTTCCACAATTTTAGAATAAATAAAATAGCCAATAACAAGAAACGCAATCGCAAAAAGAAAAGTAAACATAATGAATCCTCCAATTATCTGAAAAATCTAAGTATGATACGTATTGTAACTATTTCTTACAAACGAATCAATATATTTTTCTGAAAAAACTTTAAATTCATTAAATTTAAGCGGTTTCACATGCAAAAAGACTAATTTATTACTTTCATAGAGAGGGTTAGCTCGTCTAATATACAAATAAAAAAAGATAAATCCTAGAGCAGGATCATCTTTTTTAAATAATTATTCTTTTGATCGCGCTTTTGTTGGATCACAGTCAGGTGCCTCGAGATGAGCAGATTGAGCTAACTTTTCTAAGTAATAACATTCTTCACGTGCCATATGATCAGCCATTAACTGATCCAGTGTACCTAAAAGCTTATTCGTCATTTCCAATTCTTCTAGTTCCTCTAAAAATGTTTTGAACAAAATTAGCTCAAGTTTAACATTTTCATTAAACCGTTCAAGAGCAGGAAACTGATCAACATTTGCCCGCAAATACCCAGCCATTTCAACTGCTTTAATATAAAACTGCTCAAAACGTTTTGTAAAGGCTTGACTCTGCTCTTGCAGCTGTTTCTCAACTAAATCTAGTGAATCGTTAATGCCACCAGCATGACCTGCTGCATCAAGAAGCCAGACTAAGTGATGGTGGAGCGGATGAGCGATTGGAGGTTCTTGTTGCTCTAATAAGTAAGGGAGAATTCGCAAATACTCATCAACCTCATTTACCATATGATTCAGAAAGGTTGGACTAAGTTCTATCGTTACGTCGCCGACCAAGTGTTCACGAATAATTTCAAGCTTAAAAGCCCTTATTCCGTGTGCTTGCTCATTTGCTTGTTCAGTAAGACGTTGAAGCTGTTCCATTGTAAGGTTTTGACGACTCGTATCAAGGAGTGAATCAAACGTATCAATAAAAGTTATAGCCGTTTGGACAAACTCTGTTTCCATTGGAGACAGAGTATCTCGAATAAATCTAGCATGATCACCTAAAACCTGTAACCAAAATTGATGTTCAAACAATGCGCTATGATAGAAGTTATTCAATGAACGAACCTCCCTTAAGGATAGTAACTCAATCAACAATATGTTGTTACAAAGAGCAATATGAGGCAAATATCAAGACGAATTAAAAACTATCGAATAAAAAAACGATGAGAGCTTATCTCATCGTTATGTTTTAATCTTATTCGTTTACAGCGTCTTTAAGTTGTTTACCTGGCTTGAATGCTGGGTTCTTTGTAGCAGGAATTTCAATTTCTTGTCCAGTTTGAGGGTTACGTCCTTTACGTGCAGAACGCTCACGCACTTCAAAGCTACCAAAGCCAACTAGTTGAACTTTTCCACCTTCAACAAGAGCTGTTGTAATACTGTCGAAAACTGCGTCTACTGCTTTTGACGCATCCTTTTTAGAAAGGTCTGCTTGCTCCGATACTGCATTAATTAAATCTGTTTTGTTCATGAAAAAAACTCCCTTTCATACCATGTTTTGAAAAACACTTCTATCCATGTGGTGAAATGTTCATTCTTCATTTTTTAATAACTGTCCTGTTTCGACAAGCTAAAAATAAAGCCGCAACTTTATTTAATAATGAAACCCTAGTGGTGTCAAGACTTTCAGCGGAAATTAAAGCATATTATACCATTTTTTTCTCATTTTTTGACATGATCCCTTATTTTTTTGATTCTGACCGCGATTTTTGTAAAAAAATAAGAGGTGACTAGTTTGTCTACCTCTTACATTTTCCGAACTGATAATGTTGAAATCATGAATATAGCTAGTACTAATGTTATAATCAAAAAGTAAAATGGAGCAATATAAGGAACTAAAAGTAGCTGAAATGTTAAAATACAACCAGCAGCAGTAATAGGTAGCCCAACAAAGTGCCCTGTGCTTTCGGTAATGTTAAATCGAGCTAGTCTAATTGCACCGCAAGCAATAAAAAAAATTGTAACAAACATACCTGGTAAACCGAAACTAAACAGAATTGCCTGATATAATAGAAATGCTGGGGCTACACCAAATGAGATGATGTCACTTAAAGAGTCTAATTGTTTACCGAATTCTGAGGTACTATTAAAGCGTCTAGCAGCCGCCCCGTCCAAGCGATCAGTAAGTGCGGCAATCGTAATAAAAAGAAGTCCTAACCGTAATTCATTTTGTAAAATAAACATAATAGCAAAAGCACCTAGTCCTAAATTTAAAAGGGTTAAGGCATTGGCAATTTGCCCTTTTAATTTTTTGACGGTATGATCCAATTGATGTAAAAGGAACATGTCATCGACTCCTTATAAATTTATACTAAAACAAATTGAAATTAACGTTCTTAAATAATAATCATACCACATGTTGAAGAGATCGACTAGATAACAAAAAATGTTTCTGCTGTACAAATACTAGGAGGAATTATATTGAAAAAATTGCTTTTTCGTTCATGTATTGAACTTACAAATCACCGTTTGACATCATCCGCCTTGAGAAGTTTCTCAAGATCAAAAATGAGCAAGCCATTAGTGAAACCATTTGCTCGTACGTTTCACTTAAATGATTCGGAAATGAAAAGACCATTAAATGAGTACGTTCATTTACATGACTTGTTTATTCGAGAACTAAAGCCTGGTTCACGACCTATTGATAAACAAACACACAGTCTAATCAGTCCTGTAGATGGAATTATGGCTCAGCATGGTGACCTCAGTAAAGGCACAGTGTTTCACGTTAAAGGACAAGATTATAATATTCAAGAAATGCTTGGATCGGCTCAAGCGGCAGAACCTTATTTCAATGGTCATTATTTTATCTTATACCTTAGTCCGAGTCATTATCACAGAATTCATTGTCCAGTTGATGGAATTATTAAAAGGCAGTGGCAGCTAGGTGGTCGTTCTTATCCTGTTAATTCATTAGGACTGCGCTATGGAAAAAGACCATTGTCTAGAAATTATCGAGTGATTTCAGAACTTGATATAAATGGAAAACATTTAGCGATTGTTAAAGTTGGGGCTATGAATATTAATACGATCGAACTTACTCATAATGAAGAGCGCCTCTACAAAGGGGACGAAATGGCATATTTTTCCTTTGGTTCAACGGTAGTGTTATTGTGTGAGAATGGACTTTTATCGCATACAGATATTGAAGAAAATAGTGAAGTGAGAGTAGGAGAGACGATTGCATTATTAAACCAAAAGGGGACAACCTCTTAAACACTCTTGTATATGGATGAGAAACGCTCTACGGCTTTTTTAACGGAGTTTAAAAATAGTGGTATTAGATATCAAGAAATGACGAGTACAACCGCTCCTATGCTTCTTAGGGGCAATAATGTGAGGCATTCATTAAGAATATAAAAAAAAGGCCCGATTAATTTCGGGCCTTTTTCATTCAATTATTGCGGTTCATTCATTTTCTTTTCATACATCTTCTTTAAATCATCTTGCCCGCTTTTATCCCAAAGTGGAACTCCTGTACGATAAGCGGCTCTAGCTACCATTAAGGCAGCTACTGGAGCAGTTAAGAAAACAAATAAGATAGCTAGCAAGATTTTACCAGCAAATATTCCTTCAATCCAAAGGAAGAACAAGAATGTTGCTATCATAATTGAAATAACACCGAGTGTTGCGCTTTTCGTCGCAGCATGAGTACGACCATACACATCTGGAAAACGAATTAACCCGATCGAACCAAGAAGACTTAGAAAAGCCCCAATTATAACGAAAATACTTAGAATGATCTCAATCGCGGTCAAATACAACACCCCTCTCAATAAACTTAGATAAAGCAATCGTACCAATAAAAGCTAATATACTAATGACAAGAATAACTTCAGAATAAGCGAGTGTCTCTTGTACCATCATCAGTATACCAATAAATCCAATAAGGTTAATGCCAAATGAATCTAATGCAACAATTCGATCGGGCATAGTTGGTCCGATAACTGTTCGTATGAAGCAGACGAATAATGAGATCGACATCGCTGCTAATGCAATCATTAGGATCGTATGAAACATTATTTCGTCACCTCCAAAATCGCACGTTCAAACGTATTATGGATTTGACGAATCATTTCTTCCTTATCAGGTACATGGATTGCATGGATGTAAATATATTTATTGTCATCAGAGAAATCCATTGATAACGTACCTGGTGTAAGAGATATGAGTGATGCTAACAATGTTAACTCCCACTCAGTTTCAAGCTTTGTTGGTACTGCAACGATACCAGGCTTAATATTTAATTTTGGACTAAGCACAATTTTAATAACGTCAATGTTAGCCAAAATAAGCTCTTTAAAGAAAAGCAATGTTAACTTAATGAACGCCCATACTCGTCGGAAATAAAAATCAAATTGTAAAAAGCGTCTTAATACATAAAGAATTAGAATCCCGATCACATATCCAACTAGAAAATCAACGCCAGTATAGCTGTTTTGTAAGAAGGCCCAAATGAGCGCAATGACAATGTTTAATAATATTTGAAAGGCCATAGCAACTACTCCTTTAGAACAGATTCGATATAAATCGATGGGTCTAGGATTTGTTCTGCCACCTGCAATGAATATACAAAGATTGGTTCTGCAGCGAAACCAAGTACAATTGTCAGCGCAACAAGTGGTACGATTGGCAATAACAGTTTGCCAACTTTAATGTTAGCTTGTTCCTCTGTATGCTTTTGCTCTCCCCAGAAAGCATAGATGAAAATCTTCATCATAGAGAAAAGAGTTAAGAGACCAACAGCAAGAGCAACAGCTGCTATTACATAGTTTCCTTCTTCAAAACCAGCTAAAATAATTGGAAACTTACTGAAGAAACCACTTAATGGCGGAATCCCAGCTAATGAGATAGCAGAGATGAAAAACATCCAAGCAAGATAAGGATGGGTTTTAAGTAAACCACCCATTTTCTTAAGATCGGTCGTTCCGGTTATTTTCTGAGTCGCTCCAGCAAATAAGAATAAAGCAGACTTAACAATAATATGGTGAGCAATGTAATAAATTGCTCCGGCAACAGCAAGTGTAGAATAGATTCCAAGCCCCATTACCATGTAACCAACCTGACTAATAATGTGATACGAAAGAATTCGTTTAAAGTCAAATTGAGAAACGGCTCCAAGTACCCCAAAGATCATCGTAAAACCAGCAATCGTTACAATGAGGTAGTGAGTAAAACCAGGATCATGTGTGAATATAAGTGTGAAAGAACGAATAATCGCATAGATCCCAACTTTTGTTAATAGTCCCCCGAATAAAGCAGCGATCGCAGCAGGCGGCCCATAATAGGAGCGCGGGAGCCAAAAGTATAGTGGGAATAATCCCCCTTTCATTGCAAAAACAACGAAGAATAGAACGGCTATTACGTTCAACACACCAGTTTGTTCTATTTCAGCTACTCGCTCAGCTATTTGCGCCAAGTTTAACGTACCTGTTACTGCATAAATGTATGCTACACCAACGATAAATAAAATCGATGCAAAAACGTTAATCGCCACATATTTAAAGGACTCTCGAAGCTGATATTTCGTTCCTCCCATTACGATAAGAATATAAGAAGAAATCAGCATAACCTCAAAGAAAACGAACAAGTTAAATAGGTCACCTGTTAAAAACGCCCCATTTACCCCTGCTAGTAAAAAGAAGTAAAACGGATAGAAGAAAAACTTCTCACGTTCTGATGAGATCGTTTGAAAAGCAAAGAATAAACAAACGACCCCAACAATGCTACATAAGATAACCATCATCGTTGCAAACATATCTGCAACTAAGACGATTCCAAAGGGTGCTTGCCAATTACCAAGTTCTAAAACAGTAATACCATTCTGATAGACAAACACAGCAATATAGATAGATAGGATTAGCATCCCAATCGCTGTGATTCCGCTAATCACGCGCTGGATTGTATGATGCTTCGCAAATAATATTAAAATCGTTCCAATAATAAACGGGATTAGGATTGGTAAAATAATTAAGTTATTCATCAGCAGATCCCCTCAATTGGTCTAAGTCATCTGTCTTATGTTCTTTATATGTTCTATAGGCAAGAACGAGCAAGAAAGATGTGACCCCAAAACTAATTACAATCGCTGTTAGGATTAGAGCTTGCGGTAGCGGATCGGCGTAAGCTTCTGATCCTAAACTTAACAATGGTGGTGTTCCTCTTTGTAATCCTGCCATTGTTAATAGCAACAAATGAGCTCCGTGTGATAATAGGATAAGTCCTAAGACAACACGTAATAAGCTTTTCGTTAAAATCATATATGTTCCGACCATAAAGAGGATCCCAACAACGATGGACATTAAAATTTCCATTATGCATCATCCTCCGCAATCGTTAGAATAATGATTAAGGCAATTGCAACAACGACTAAGTAAATCCCTAGGTCAAATGGCAATGCCGTAGTCAGTTCTGTCTCTCCTAAAATAGGGAGTTGGTAGTATTCAAAAAATTGAGTTAAAAATGGATAGCCAAACAACATACTAGATACGCCTGTTGCAATTGAAATTAACAGTCCGACTGCAATGATCGTTGTATAGTTAAAAGGCAAGGCTTTTTTCATGCTCTTCATATCAAAACCGAGATACATTAAAAGAAGCGCACAAGCTGTCATTAGTCCCCCAATGAAGCCTCCGCCGGGGTTATTATGCCCGGCGAAGAATAAGTACACCGAGAAGGCTAGGATGATGAAGGTGACAACTCTAGTCAAAGTATGAAGCATTAACTCATTCGATTTGATTTGTTTCTTCACACATCTTCCCTCCCTGTCATTCTAAGTTTAATAAGAGTTACAACCCCAAGAGCTGCGATACCAAGTACAAGTACTTCAAGTAAAGTATCAAGTCCCCGGAAGTCAACTAATATAACGTTAACCATGTTATATCCACCAGCTAGCTCTTTTGAATTTTGAATGAAATATTCAGCAATAGATTCAAATCCTGCTTCGTTTCCAAGGGCAGATGCACTAAAAGCAATAGCTGTGACTAGCGCACCAACCGCAATTGAGATAACTAAATTAACAATGTTAAATTTTGGCTTAAACGATTCTTTGCGCAGCTCAGGCAAGTGGTAGAACACAAGCATGAAGAGTACGACTGTGACCGTTTCAACAAGTAATTGTGTTAAAGCTAAGTCTGGTGCACGAAAGACAACAAAGAACAATGCTAATAGAAATCCAATAACACCGACAACGACAATAGCTGTGATCCGATGATTAATAAACGGAATGACAACTGTTGCCCCGATAAATACAATCGATAAGATCCACATAAATGGATCAATACCAGTAATATTGACTGTATCAATGGCAAATGCATCGTAACGATACATTGTATAAGCAAAGAGCAAAATCATAAACACAGACATATAAGCGAAGTAATCACGCAATAATCCTGTCATTTGGATTCTTGTTGCAAATTGAGAACCGCTAATTAACCCACTTAAAGAACGATCATAGAACCAATTGAGTGGATCTCTTTCTTTTAAATAGAAAGCCATCTTAGCCCATTTCTTCATCATTAAAAAGATGACTGTACCAATGACGATGACTCCAATCGTCATAAATAACTCTGCATTAAACCCATGCCAATGATAAATGTTTACGTAGAATCTGTCATCTGGCCCTAGCAAATTAGGTAGGATCGAAGCCATGGCTGGTTCAATCAAGGTGTAAGCTAATAAATTAGGGAATAAGCCGAATATGACAACTAAAGACCCTAATACAATTGGACTGATTAACATTCCAACAGGTGCTTCGTGCACATGTTTTACATCAAGCTTTTCTGGTTGAAACTTACCTGTGAAGGTTTTAAAGAACATAATCATACAATAAACAAACGTAAATACACTCGCAATCCAAGCAAGAATTGGGAAAAGCATACCCCATGTCTGCATATTGAAGATATTAAGTTCTGTTGAGTTCAACACTCCAGTAAAGAACATTTCTTTACTTAAGAAACCGTTAAAAGGTGGTAGGCCAGCCATTGAAGCAAGACCAATAAGAGAAATGGTAAATGTTACTGGCATAATCGTCATTAAACCGCCAAGTTTACGAATGTCCCTCGTACCAGTTTCATGATCAATGATTCCGGCAGTCATGAACAAGCTACCTTTAAACGTAGCATGGTTAATTAGATGGAATACAGCAGCAAGAATCGCTGTTGTATAGATCGTATCTGTTCCATAACCATAGTAAAGAGATGCCGAACCAAGACCAAGTAAACACATAATTAACCCAAGCTGACTAATCGTGGAGAAAGCAAGAATGGATTTAAGGTCTTTTTGACGAACGGCAGATATCGAACCCCAACAAAGCGTTACGATTCCAAATATTGATAAGATCCAGAACCATTCTGCAGCCCCGCCAAAAACAGGAGTAAGACGAGCTACTAAATAGATTCCAGCTTTAACCATTGTAGCTGAGTGTAAGTAGGCACTTACTGGTGTAGGTGCTTCCATAGCATCCGGTAACCAAATATGAAACGGGAATTGTGCAGATTTTGTAAAAGCACCTAGCAAAATCAGGAGCATTGCAGGTAAAAAGAGAGTACTTGTTGTTACTAGATCAACATTAGCAATGATTTCACGAATGCTGAATGTTCCTGTCATGACATACATGAGAGAGAAACCACCAAGCATCGATAATCCACCAAACACAGTAATTAGCATTGATTTTTGGGCACCATAAGTAGATTTCTCACGGTGGAACCAATAACTAATTAATAGGGATGAAGCTAAACTTGTTAATTCCCAGAATACATAGAGAACGATTAAGTTATCAGATAATACAACACCTAACATAGCCCCCATAAACATTAACAAGTAAACATAAAAGTTGTTAAGCTTCTCTGTCTTCTTAGATAAATAATAGATCGAATAAAGAATAACTAGAGTTCCGATCCCTGTTATAAGCAGTAGAAACAGCAAACTTAATCCATCCAGATAAACAGTAAAATTAATCCCAAGAGAAGGAACCCAAGGGACAGTGTGCTCAATAACTTCTCCAGCGGAAGTTATTGGCAAATACTGGATGAAATAAATAAATAAGACGAGCGGGAGTACAAGGACAAACCACCCCGTATGTATTGGTCTTACGTACTTATACAAAAAAGGGATCAAAATGGCTAACAAAAATGGGGAGATTGTAGCCCAATGTAAAACCGTCAATTGACATACCTCCTTCTTTACTTTAAACAGTTATAACTTGTGTAAATCTTTCTTTCATTTACCCTCAAAATTTTCCTGCAAAATACACAACTCTCAAGACTAAATAAAAGTATAACCTACTTTTTAAACACGTGCATCCAAGACGTTCTTAGCATCTACCAAATTTCAAAAACTTATTAAATATGTAGAAATGAGAAAAAATAAAAGAAAAAAATTTTTTTTGTAATGAAAAAATTAAGGGTATCCATGATTAATTTCATTGAAATTGGAAAAAGTATGTATATTTTTTGGAACGGTGCGACAGTCTATAAACAAAAGCAAGCAATTTTGCAAGACGAACGTTAAAGAGTTACCAAAAAATAGGAGTGACAACAATGAACAATAAGCAGAAGGGGTTAGCGGCAGTATGTATTTTTCTTGTCCTATTTTCTGGTGGGTGGTACGCTAATGAATTTAATAATCGTACGATTCATGAGAAGGGGCTTGATGGGCCGAACAATGTGACAATCCAACAACTGCATGATAATGTCGTTCCGACTACATTCCCGTTCCAGCCAAGAGAATATATTCGTATTGGTAATCGTGTACCAGAACGTAGTGAATGAGTTGATAGACTATAAAGGAGGTGTTTTAAAAGGTCTGTTTCTAACCTTTTGAGATCCCTCCAAGCAATGAGCGTAGTCGTACTCACTCATGGTGAGTAGCGACGGATCCATTGCCACCTCTGTTCTGGACTTTGGGACAGGCTTAAAAAAAAGGGCAGCTATCATTGTGATGGCTGCCCTTTGCATTATGAAGATAATTTTATTTTATCAGAGAGGGAACGTTTCGCTATTTCCATACGTATTAATTCAATAAAATCATGGTTCAAGTTTAACTCAATGGCTTTGTAATATGTCTCAATTAATAATTCATCAGAAAGGTTTTGCATTTGTTTCCTGTCAAAATTCGACAGGTTCACCTCCTCCGTTTTTAGTTTGGACAAGTTTATAGGAATAGAATCAGTTTTAAGTGAATAAATTACTAAGTTGTGTTTAATGTGTTTTAATCCTATCACGACTTCAGGAATAGAACAACTGTTCTACTTATCCACACTGCTAGGTGGATAAGTTGTTAGTTTCCTGTTTATTACCAATAAGAAACCCTTATGATATTAAGGGGATAGCGTGTATAAAGTTATCCACAGGTGTTGATTAGTGCTTAGTTTTGTCGAAAAATTTTTTGAAAAGTTGAAAATAATAACAGTTTTTTTAAAACAACGTCTTTTTCTGACCGTTACATTTGAAAAAAAAAATAACAAAAGGTATAGTTAAAGTTTGGTAGACGTGGCATTTACTACGTAAAACAATGTCAACAATCGGCAATTCAACTGTCGGGATGAATGGATCGATTGTCTCTCATAATAGAAGTATGTAGGTTAAAGAAGGATGAAAAAGTAGGAGGATAATATGGAAGAAAGAAATACAATTTGTGCAGGTTGCGGTGTAGCGATCCAAACTGAGTCAAAAGACAGTCTTGGTTATGCACCCGCATCTGCACTAAAAAGAGATGTGATTATTTGTCAACGTTGTTTCCGTCTAACTCATTATAATGAAGTTCAAGATGTTTCACTAACTGATGATGATTTCTTAAAAATATTAAATGGCTTAGGACAAAAGAAAGCATTGATAGTGAAAATTGTTGATATTTTTGACTTTACAGGAAGTTGGCTACCAGGCCTGCACCGATTTGTCGGTGGAAATGATGTATTGTTAGTTGGAAATAAAGTAGACCTTTTGCCAAAATCACTTAATCATAACCGATTAGTAAATTGGATGAAAAAGTCTGCAAAAGATCTTGGTCTAAAGCCAATCGATGTTTTATTGATGAGTGCTGAAAAAGCAATTGGAATAGAGGAGGTTGCTTCTGAGATAGATCGACTGCGTAAGGGGCAGGATGTTTATATTGTTGGCTGTACAAACGTAGGAAAATCAACGTTTATCAACCAAATGATTAAGGCATTTGGCGGGGATACCGAGCAGTTAATTACAACTTCTCACTTTCCTGGAACAACATTAGATATGATTGATATCCCACTTGATGATGGAAAAGCGCTATATGACACTCCGGGAATTATTAATCATCATCAAATGGCTCATTATATAGATAAGCAAGAGCTAAAAGTAATTACGCCGAAAAAGGAAATAAAGCCAATGGTCTTCCAATTAAATGAAGGACAAACATTATTTTTAGGTGGGCTTGGTCGTTTTGACTTTGTTACAGGAGATAGAACATCCTTTACTTGCTATGTTTCAAATGAACTAAAAATTCACAGAACGAAAAGAGAAAAGGCAGAAGAGCTGTATCAAAATCATTTAGGAGAGCTTTTAACGCCTCCTGGCACCAAAAGCAAGGAATCACTCCCTTCACTTGTAAAGCATACATTTCGTATTAAAGATAAAAAGGTTGACATTGTCTTTTCAGGATTAGGATGGGTCACAGTGAACGGAATGAATATAGAAGTAGAAGGATATGCCCCAAAAGGAGTTAATGTGACAATTAGAGAATCAATTATATAAGAGCGCGTTCAAATGTTCAAAAGGGAAAAATTACCCCTTTTTGAACAGACTCTATAATAAAGAGCGTTTTGTTGGGAGGAGTTATAGGTGGGGAAAGTCTTTGGTTTATTAGGTCATCCGGTAGGGCATTCAATGTCTCCGAATATTCATAACGACGCATTTAATCAGATTGGAATTGAAGCAACGTATCATGCTTTTGATGTAGGGCTTGAGTTCGTCAAAGAAGCCGTTCATGGAATAAGAGCTTTGCAAATAGCTGGTTGCAATGTAACTGTTCCGCATAAGGTCGCTGTTATGGAATATTTGGATGAGATTGATGAAGAAGCCCGTCTCATAGGTGCTGTCAACACGATTGTTAATCAAGATGGTAAGTTAATTGGATACAATACAGATGGTCGTGGGTTTGTTCAGTCATTAATAGAGGAACTAAATGAAGACCTGAAAGACAAACGATTATTACTAATTGGCGCAGGTGGTGCTGCAAGGGGTGTGGCTACCGCACTTATGCTGCATGGCATTAGGCATCTAGCCATTACAAATCGAACATTAGAAAAGGCGGATCCGATCGTGCAATTGGCAAAGACGTTGAAGACTCCAGCCAAAGCAGTTGATCGTGCACAAGCAGAAAAGAGTCTAGATGAGTATGATGTCATTATTAATACGACTTCTGTTGGAATGAGTCCAAACGTAGAGGAGGTGCCACTAGACTTAGGAAATTTAAAAAGAGAGGCTGTAGTTTGTGACCTTATTTATAACCCGTTAGAAACAAAGCTATTGAAATTGGCAAAAAAAGAAGGGGCCACAACAATCAATGGTGTAGGAATGTTTGTCAATCAAGCTGCACTTTCATTTGAACACTGGAATGGAGTAACCCCTGATCGAAATCGGATGAGGAAAATAGTATTAGAACAATTAGGAGGAACAACATGTTAACTGGTAAACAAAAAAGGTTTTTACGTTCAAAAGCTCATCATTTAAACCCAATCTTTCAAGTGGGAAAAGGTGGAGTAAATGATAATATGAGTAAACAAATAGAGGATGCTTTAGAAGCGAGAGAACTACTAAAAATTAGCATCTTGCAAAATTGTGAGGAAGAGAAAGATGACGTCGTAGAACGACTTGTTGCAAAAACAGGAGCAGAGCTCGTTCAAGTCATTGGGAACACGATTGTCTTATATAAAGAGTCTAAAGAAAATAAGGAATTAGTTCTCCCTTCTTAAGTAAAGAGCAGGAGAGTGAGATGATGAAAAAAATTGGATTATTTGGAGGAACATTTAATCCTCCTCATTTAGGACACTTGTTATTTGCTCAAGAAGTATTAGTTGAATTTGAATTAGATGAAATTTGGTTTATTCCTGTTAATGTTCCCCCACACAAAGAAAGCGATGATCTTGCTTCAAATCAAGATCGGGTTGATATGCTTGTAGGGGCTACAGATGATCATGAACAATTTTATGTTAATACAATTGAGTTAGAAAGGGAAGGACCATCATACACAATTGACACAATGAGACAGTTGAAACAATTATATCCAACTTATGAGTTTTATTTTTTGATTGGCGGAGATATGATTGAGTATTTGCCTAAATGGGAGAAAGTCGATGAATTATTGGAGTTAGTTACATTTATAGGTGTGAAGCGTCCAGGGTCTTCGGTGGATACAACTAATTATGCCAAGCAGGTCCGTCTTTTGGAAATGGCCCAAGTTGATATTTCATCAACTGCAATTCGCAAGAGGGTTCAAGAAGGAAAACCGATTACGTATATGGTTCCAAATAGTGTGGAAGCATTGGTGAAAGAAAGGGAGCTATATGAACCGAGAACAAGCATTGGCCATCGTCAAACTTCATCTCACTGATCACCGTTATATTCATACACTAGGAGTAGTAGAAACTTCTATTGAACTTGCTAATCGCTTTGGTGCTAATCAGGAAAAAGCGGAGCTCGCTGCTATTTTTCATGATTATGCAAAATTTCGCGATAAAGAAGAAATGAAAAAGGTCATTCAGGAAAAACTAGTAGATAAATCGTTTCTTGATTACGGAGATGAGCTACTACATGCACCATGCGGGGCATATTTTGTGAAAGATGAAGTTGGCATTGACGATAAAGAAATACTAGATGCCATTTACTATCATACAACAGGAAGGCCAGAAATGACTCTTTTAGAAAAAGTCGTTTTCTTAGCTGATTATATTGAACCTGGTCGAAAATTTAAAGGCGTTGACGATGTTCGTGAGATTGCAAAAGTCAGTTTAGATGATGCGATTATTCAAGCGCTTGAAAATACAATTGGTTTTTTAATGAAACGAAGACAACGTGTTTATCCAGATACACTTGCAACATACAATCATTTAATTAAACAAAAAAAGGAGAAGTGATGTTAGTGAACGAAATTTTATCACTTGCAGTAAAGGCGATTGATGATAAAAGAGGAGAAAATATTGTTGCACTAAATATGCAAGGTGTTTCACTGATTGCTGATTATTTTGTCATTTGTCATGGTAATTCAGACAAGCAAGTCCAAGCTATTGCATATGAATTGAAAAAAGTAGTCCAAGAACAAGGAATTGAAATTAAACGACTAGAAGGGTTCGACCAAGCAAGATGGGTTCTTATTGATTTAGGTGATGTCGTTGTGCATGTGTTCCATAAGGATGAACGAGCTTATTACAATTTGGAGAAATTATGGGGAGATGCCCCTGTAGTAGAATTAGAAGGAGTATTAGGTTAATGGAATTGAAGCCTGGTTATAGTGTTAAATTGGAGGTTATCCGAAAAGCGAACTTTGGCTACTTTTTAAGTGACGGAAAATCAGATATTCTACTGCATGAACGTGAAGCGAAGGAAGGTATTGATATAGGAGATCGGGTTGACGTCTTTTTGTATCACGACCACCAAGGACGCTTAGCTGCAACAATGGAAGAGCCTTTGCTAAAAATGGGTGAAGTTAAATGGTTAGAAGCGGTTGAGGTAAAAACAGGCCATGGTGTCTTCTTTCATAACGGCATCTCTAGAGATCTTTTCTTGTCAATGGACGAGCTTCCTTATGATCGTGAACAATGGCCTAGACCGGGAGACAAACTCCCTCTTTCATTGACATGGGACAAGAGAGGTCGCTTAATGGCTAAGCTCGTAAAAGGAGAGCCTGTTGAAAAAACGGCCAACAAAGCTCCGAAAGAAACGATGAACAAAGAAGTAAATGGGTATGTTTATCATTTTCTTGACGAAGGTGCACTGCTATTAACGGATGAACAGTATATTGCTTTTCTTCATAATGACGAAATGAGTGGCACACCAAGATACGGAGAGTATATTACAGCTCGCGTACAATTTGTTCGGGATGATGGTCGAATTAATGTCACCATGAATCCGCTAAGGTCTGAGCAGCAAGAAGAAGATGCGGAGCGTATTTACACATTTTTGCAAGAGAGAGGCGGCTCGATGCCTTATTGGGATAAAACCCCACCAGAAGATATAGAGTTAAGATTTTCAATAAGTAAGGCTAAATTTAAGCGTGCCCTTGGTAAATTAATGAAAGAAAATAAAATTGAACAGCGAGATGGTTGGACGCATATAAAGAAGTCATAAAAGGAGACTATGAGATCGATGAATTATCAAGCGTTTGCTGCTTTGTACGATACGTTAATGGCGGATGCGCCTTATGACAAATGGATCGATTATATGCATAGACAAATACACAAGTCCAACCTCTTGGGGAGTCGTGTTCTTGATGTTGGATGTGGTACGGGGGAACTATTGGTCAGGTTGAATGATTTAGGTGCTGAAGTAGTCGGGGTTGATTTATCAGCTGAAATGCTAGCTATTGCAAAGGAAAAATGCGAGAAAGCTGGCTTTTCCCCCTTATTAATTCAGCAATCAATGACGGACTTAGAAGGCTTAGGGCAGTTTGATGTTGTCACAGTCTTTTGTGATTCCCTCAATTATTTGGAAACCGAGCAGGAAGTTGTCGATACGTTTCAATGTTTGTTTGAGCAAATGAAGGAAGGGGCCCTTCTTTTATTTGATGTCCATTCAGTTTCGAAGATAGAAGAAGGCTTTATTGGACATACGTTTGCTGAAGATGCCGGTGAAATTGCATATATATGGAATTCTTTTGAAGGTGATCACCTATATAGTGTTGAACATGAATTAACGTTTTTTGTACAAAATGAATTAGATTATTATGAACGAATGCTTGAATTACATAAACAGCGAACTTATCCGGTTGACCAATATAAGCAATGGCTAGTAGAAGCTGGGTTTTGTGATATATCTATACAAGCGGATTTTACTAGCGAATATCCTACTAATAAAAGTGAACGAATTTTCTTTTGTGCACGGAAAAATAATAAAGGAATTTAGAAAGAAGTAACGAAATAAGAACCAGGAAGAGCCGATCGGCTCTTCCTGGTTCTTATTTTTTCGTGAAAGATTCAGAAATTAATTCTTGATCTTCATAATATTTCGCATGTGTTTGTTGAAACAGATGATCAAACATCGGTCCAATTTCAGCTTCTAACACTTTTATTCCTTCCCCAGTTATCCCTCCAGGGACACAGACGCGTTCTTGTAACGTCGGTAAGGTGAAATGTCCTTTTTCTAATAACTTACCCATTCCAATCATCATATTTGTAGCAAGAGTTGTCGCATCTTCTTGACTAATGTCTGTTTGTCTAACTGCCCCATCAATAAATTGTTGCATGATATAGCTAAAAAAAGCAGGACCGCAGCTTACGATATCAGAAGATACACGTGTAATATTCTCATCGATAACTAACGGTTCAGAAATTGATGACATTAAGTTAGTCACAAATGTGCGGTCTTCTGGATGACATCTATTTCCAAAACTTAATAGGGAAGGTCCTGTTAAGGCTCGATTCAGAATACTTGGAATTGCACGGGCAACTTTACAACTGACCATTTCTTCTAATTGAACAACTGAAATGGGACTTGTAATAGAGATTAATAACTTGTTTTTATCACATACATGAGTAATTTCGCGTAACACATTTGGCATTTGTAAAGGCTTGGTGCATAAGAAAATGACATCTGACTGCTTTGCTGTTGATATTGCATCAGGTGCAATCTTAAGGTCGGGAAAGCGTTCCTGTATAGCTTGAGCTTTTTCTCTATTTCGATTAGTTATGACAAATTGGTGCGGAGAAATGGCACCAGATTCTATGAATGATTCAAGTAAAATCGTCCCCATACTACCTGTTCCAATTACTCCAATTTTCAAGATAGCCCCTCCTTCATACGATTATCGTTATGACTAAACGTATGAGGTTGAAAGGGATGTTATGACTTCAATTATTTTTCATTTATATAATTTTCGACCATCTCAGGCGTTATAAGCTTTCGAGGTGGGAATTGAAACTGCATGGCAATTTGATTCATTTCTTTGGTGATCTGGTTAATTTCTGTTGTTTGAATTGTTTTTCCTGATTTGGCTAATTCGAGCACACTCTCAATTGCCCGCTCCCTTTGGGCATCTAATGCTAGAAATTGTTTTTGTGCTTCACGGTGTTTCTTTACTTGTTCAGCAATTTGTAAATGTACAGTCATTGAATATCGTCTCCTTACTATTCTTTGTTGTTTTTTTAAACCTATCAAAAATGAAAGGTGTGTTTATATGTTGAAAAAAATAGCTACTTTAAAACAAGCAGGGGCAATAGGTGTATTCATACTAATAGTCAGTTTAGTATTGTTTCTGCATTTTAGCAATCCCAAAGAAGAAGAAGTTGTATTTGATTGGAACGAATACCAAAAGGAATTTACTCAAGGTGAGCTTCTTCCTGTAAGTACAGAGACTAAAACGAGTCTAGTGGTAGATGTAAAAGGTGCGATTAGAAGTCCCGGTGTTTATGAGTTGGAAGGAGGGACACGAATTGTGGATGCAATTGAAATTGCGGGAGGCTTTAGGGATGATGCAGATCAATTAAAGTTAAATCTAGCTCAATTATTACATGATGAGATGCTGATTTATGTACCAATTGAAGGAGAAGGGGGAACTAATGATTTTATATTTCATGGAGTAGGAGAAAGTGATGGGAAAATAAGCATCAATCAAGCTACGGTTACGGATCTTGAACAACTTCCAGGAATAGGGCCCGCTAAAGCTGCTGCAATCATAACTTATCGTGATGAGAATGGTCCATTTAAAGGGGTAGACGATCTATTACAAGTATCTGGGATTGGACCGAAATCGATTGAAAAGCTTCAAGAACACCTTATATTTCGATAAAATCCGATAAGCATTGACGTTGCTGCTTCTTTTTTTTAAACTAACTATATGAAGATTAGGAGGATAAAACGTGCAAAGAATTTCTTGGGATCAATATTTTATGGCACAAAGTCATTTGTTAGCGTTAAGAAGTACTTGTACCCGTCTAATGGTGGGAGCAACAATTGTTAGAGAAAAGCGAATTATTGCGGGTGGATACAATGGCTCTGTTTCTGGTGGTGCTCATTGTATAGATGAAGGTTGTTATGTTGTAGACAACCATTGTATCCGAACGATACACGCAGAGGTAAACGCCCTTCTTCAATGTGCAAAATTCGGTGTTCCGACAGAAGGGTCTGAGATTTACGTGACGCATTTCCCTTGTGTGCATTGCGCTAAAGCAATCATCCAGGCAGGCATCAAAAGTGTCTATTATGCAAAGGATTATAAAAATCATCCTTATGCAGAAGAAATGTTTAAAGAAGCAGGGATTCATGTTGTTCAAGTCGAGTTAGATGAGATAAGCTTGGATCAACACCATCTTGATAAGATGAAATTCACAGCAGACTTGTTAGATAAATTAGATCAAGCGGGTGTTGCAACCAAAGATCTCCAAGTGTTACGTGATCGAGCTAATTCTCTATTTAAACAAAGCTTTTTTAAGGGGTGAGCCAATATTATTCACCTCTTTTCTCTCCTCCCGATCGTTGCTACTCTTGGCCTCTTTTTAGCTCTAAGAGGAGCAAACCTGCCGTATCTTTTCATCCTTACTACCTTCCTCCTTTTTTGCCTATTTCATCGTCAATACTTCAAACTTAAGATACTTCTTTTCACTTTCACTTTTCTTATATATTATTTTATAGGTATATATACTGTTGATCAAAGAGAGACGGTATTTGTAGCTGGTGAACAGACTATTTACGGTGAAGTTCAGACCATTCCTGTTATAGATGGTGATTCATTATCAATGCGGCTTGAGAGTAATAAAAAAGAAGTGATTCAAATTCAAGCATACCTTTATGATGAGTATGAGCAAAAACAACTGAAATCCATTTTAGTCGGTGATTCATGTAAAATCAGTGGTGTTCTTTCACAGCCATTGCCTCCTACGAATTTTGGACAATTTGATTATAAACGTTATTTATACGAGCAAAATATATTTTGGATTTTAAGACCTAATCGAGCAGGCATCCAGTGTATTAGTACGGATCATCAAAGTTATTTTTTGAAGCTACAACGGTGGCGTCAAAATCAACTACGAAAAATTGAACAGAACATTAGCTCTGATTTTAGTGGCATTATGAGTGCCTTAGTTTTTGGTGAAAGAGTAATGATGGAAGGAGAGTTATTAGAAGCTTATCAAAGGTTGGGTGTCGTTCATTTACTCGCTGTTTCAGGTTTGCATGTTGGGATGATTGTAGCTGCTAGCTTCTATATGTTAATTAGAATCGGTGTAACGAGGGAGCGATCAATGGAGGTGCTTCTCTTTATGCTTCCTATCTACAGTGCGATTGCTGGTGCAGCACCTTCTGTTGTCCGAGCAGCACTTATGTCTATGGTTGTTCTATTATTTATGCGCATGAAGTTACGAATTCCGCCACTTTTAGGTATTGTCGTTGTGTATTTAGGTTATGTTTTAATTAATCCGTTTATTATATTTCAGCTAGGGTTTCAGTTATCCTTTTTAGTCTCTTTTGGTCTAATTACTTCGGCGCCTGTTATTCAACGACGTTATAATCAAACAGGTTTCCAGCTAGTGGCAATTACGATTGTTTCTCAACTCATTTCCTTTCCTATTATCCTTCTTCATATGTATGAAATTCCTATTTTGAGTCTTCCGTTGAATGTAATCTATATTCCTTTTATTTCGTTATTTGTCCTTCCATTAACCTTCATATCCTTTCTCATATTCTTTTTTCTGCCAACTAACTATAATGTGTTCCTTTATTTATTAGAAGCAGTGGTCCCTATTGTTCATCAATCTCTTTTGAAAGTTGCAGAATTAAAATGGGCGACTCTTATTGTTGGAAAACCGTCTACGTTAATTATGTTCCTTTTCTATGTCAGTATCATCTATGGATTTGTATGTTGGGAAAAAGGGGGAAAATTGTGGTGGAGAACTCCATTGTTATTCTTAAGCTTGATCCTTTTGTTTCAACTGTTCCTTCCATATACAGATTCAAGAGCAAAAATCACCATGATAGATGTAGGCCAAGGGGACAGTTTTCTTATAGAGCTTCCTTATCGAAAGGCAGTTTACTTAATTGACACTGGTGGGACGATCTCTTTTATGAATGAAGAGTGGAGAAGTCGACGAAGAGCATTTGATGTAGGAGCTAATATTGTTGTGCCAACACTAAAAGCTCAAGGTATTCGAAAAGTCGACCGGTTAATTTTAACACACGGTCATCTTGACCATATAGGTGGTGCGAAAGCTTTAGCTCAGGGTCTTGCAATTAAAGAAGTATTATATAGTAAGGGACCGGTAGAGGGAGGATTTGAGCGTGATCTGTTGACTGTTTTATCGGAAAATGGAGCGACTATTCATTTTGTTAATGAAGGTATGGGCTGGAGTACAGGTGGTTCTTCGTTTTCTGTATTATCACCTGTTGGAACAGAATATGACTTAAATGCAAGGTCTATCGTACTTTTGGCCAATGTGGAGGAGGTATCTATATTATTTACTGGAGATTTGGAAGAGGAAGGCGAAAGGAGACTGGTTAGAGATTACCCTGAACTTCAAGTTGATATTTTGAAAATCGGTCATCATGGAAGCAAGACTTCAACTACAGATCCTTTTCTACAACAATTAAGACCAAAGGCTGCTTTCATTTCAGTTGGGCGCAATAATCGATTTGGTCACCCTCATCCTGATGTCATGAACAGGTTAGAGGAACAAGAGGTTACAATTTGGCGCAGTGACCTAAATGGCGCGGTACAACTGTTAATAAAAAACAAAGAGCTTAACATAAGAACGCCAAAAGGTCAGTAATAAATAGGAAAAAGAGGGGTCTAGCGTATTGGAATAGGTTAAGCACCTTTTCGTAACACCTAGACACCCTCTTTTATCTGTTAGACCATCTTTTTCTTACATACCACTAAATACATCTACAATTGTAGCGATTACGAAAAGGGTTGCAAAGAAACCAAAAGGAATGATAAATCCAACAGCAGAATCAATTGCATCATTACGTTTGCATTGTACTTCTTTTTCAAAATGCATCTGGCATTCCTCCTTATTCAAATTCAAGTATACGGGATGGGCTGAAAAAATGCTAGGTAGATTGTTCGCTAATTTGACAAAATCATGAATGGTTCAATAAATTGTAAAAAACTTTTCAGATAGTTGGTTTGTCTGTAAAGAGTTGTCACCTATACTTTTGGTTTGCATAGGATATTATAAATAGTGCAAGGCGGTCATGGTTATCGTCGTAAGTAAGAGGTCCCGGGTTCTTATTTTACGGCGTTTATCATAAATGGGGGTCTGGCATTTACGGGGCTAGACCCCTTTCTCATTTTTCTTGTCATATGGGCAATCATTGTCTATCCTAAGAGAAGGACGAGCACAATAAACTCCTATAATAATATTCCCAAAAATTATGGGAAATAAGCAAGTGAAAATGAGGAATGAACATGTCATATTTAAAAATAAGAAAAGAAATTCAAAGCGGAAACATAAAACCAGTTTATTTTATGTATGGGACACAAACGTTTTTAATGGAAGACCTCTTGTTTCAAATTGTAAAACATACAGTTGGTGCACAAGATGACCCAAATGTTATAACGTATAGTCTCCAAGATACTCTGCTTGACCTTGCTGTGGAAGAGGCAGAAACGTTTCCTTTTTTTGGTGGGAAAAAGGTCGTAATTGTAAAAGATTTCTCCCTTGTTTCGACTCAAAAGCCTGATACAAAGTTAG
The DNA here is from genome assembly GCF_036663575.1 of Halalkalibacter flavus. Taxonomy (NCBI): domain Bacteria; kingdom Bacillati; phylum Bacillota; class Bacilli; order Caryophanales; family Bacillaceae; genus Halalkalibacter; species Halalkalibacter flavus. The sequence goes on along the minus strand of NZ_JAWRVK010000030.1, from coordinate 2,485 downwards.
AACATGATATACAACGTTTGCAACAATACATAGAGCAGCCTTCGCCGGAAGCGATATTTATTTTATTAGCACCTTATGAAAAGTTAGATGAACGAAAAAAAATTACGAAAGCACTAAAGCAAAAAACAACATTAGTGGAGTGTTTCCCTTTTGATGATCGAATGCTGTCTGAGTGGCTAGATGACCAAGCCTCAGCGAAAGGCTTTCGATTTACATCTGATGGAAAAGACCATTTGCTTGAACGTGTAGGCCCGCAGCTTTTATTACTTGCATCTGAAATGGAAAAGCTGGCCCTGTATGTAGGACAAGAGGGGCAGGTAGATGGGAAGGTTGTCGATCTTCTTGTGGCCCGTTCATTGGAACAAGATGTGTTTGCATTAATCGAGTTTGCAGTGAAACAAAGGTTAGATAAAGCATTATCAATTTATCATGATTTATTAAAGCAAAAAGAAGAACCGTTAAAATTATTGGCTCTAATTGCAAGGCAGTTACGAATATATTATCAAGTAAAGGAAATGAGTCGAAGAAGCTATTCGCAGAAGCAAATAGCGATGCAGTTAAAGCTACATCCATATGTTGTCAAGCTGGCGAGCCAACAAATGAATAAATTTGATGATCAACGTCTCCTTCAATTATTAGAAGCTGCAGCGGATACCGACTATGCAATTAAATCAGGTAAAATGGAGAAAGTTCTTGCGGTCGAACTGTTGTTAATGAAACTAGCAAGTGTTCATGAAAATTAAAAGATGAAAAGAAAAAGCACACGAAGACGATTCGTGTGCTTTTACCATTATGCAGAAAGTCCGTTAAGCTTTTTCGCAAGACGAGACTTTTGACGAGATGCTGCATTTTTATGAATAAGACCTTTGTTAGCTGCTTTATCAAGCTTCTTAGTAGCTTCAGTGAAAGCTGCTTTCGCTACTTCAACGTCACCAGCTTCTACTTTTGCTTCAAAGTTCTTGATAGCAGTACGTAGAGCAGATTTAACTGACATGTTTTGAGCACGACGTTTGTCAGCTGTTTTCACACGTTTGATCGCAGATTTAATGTTTGGCATATCATTCACCTCCTAATACATGTTGTTCAGGTTGATCCCAGTCCATCTATTTATGAACGGTTTCGCTTCTTGTTCAAGGTACGTTGACACAATTCGCATCATTCATACAACAAATTGCATTTTACCAAAAATGACGCATGATTGCAATAGAAGAATGAAAACACGTATGAACGGAGACACTACATTCACGAGAGAGTCTATACTAGGAGTGTGGTCCAAAATGAGTGAAGAATTAAATCTTGACCAATATCAAATACGTACTGATTTAGCGGTCGAAGCGCATCAAATGGTGTTAGAACAAGAAGAAAAGGCTGCTAAAGGAATGCCTCCAAAAGAGGTGAATGGGGTTCAAATAGATGAAGAAACAGTAGATGGTGTTTCAATAACAAGAGTAGTCATTGATGAAGTTGGTGCAAAAAGATTAGGGAAAAAGGCCGGAAATTATTTAACATTCGAAGCTCTGGGGATTCGAAAAAAGGATACGGAATTACAGGAAAAAATGGAACGTGTCTTTGCCAATTCTTTTTCTGCTTTTCTAAAAGATATAGGAATTAAAGAAACTGATAAATGTCTCGTTGTAGGTCTTGGTAATTGGAATGTTACACCAGACGCGTTAGGTCCTATTGCTGTAGAAAATTTATTAGTTACAAGCCATTTGTTTAAATTAGCTCCTGAACAAGTTCAAGATGGATTTCGTTCAGTTAGTGCAATAACACCAGGTGTCATGGGATTAACTGGGATTGAAACGAGCGATGTAATTTATGGTGTAATTGAGAAGACAAAGCCAGATTTTGTAATTGCTATAGACGCATTGGCTTCGCGTTCCATTGAAAGAGTCAATTCCACAATTCAAATTTCGGATACAGGCATTCACCCTGGAAGCGGGGTGGGCAATAAACGTAAAGAACTAAGTAAAGAGGCGCTAGGAATTCCAGTGATTGCAGTCGGTATCCCTACAGTTGTTGACGCGGTATCAATTACGAGTGATACGATTGATTACGTGTTAAAACACTTTGGAAGAGAGATGAAAGAAGGAAATGCACCGTCTCGTTCTCTTGCTCCAGCTGGGATGACATTCGGTGAAAAAAGAAAATTAACAGACGAGGATTTACCAAATGAACAAAAGCGTTCAACAATTATGGGGATGGTCGGAAATTTACCTGAAACAGAAAAGCGTCAATTAATCCAAGAAGTACTTGCGCCGCTTGGTCATAATTTAATGGTGACACCAAAGGAAGTAGATGTATTTATTGATGACATGGCTAATGTTATCGCAGCCGGCTTAAATGCAGCCCTGCATCAAAAAATAAACCAAGAAAATGTTGGAGCATATACACACTAGAGAGAGCTAAGAAAAGGGGTGATTTTCCCCTTTTCTTAGCTCTCGATGCAATGAGAGAAGCCGCCGTAGTGTTTTAAGCTTTTTGA
>NZ_JAWRVK010000029.1:0-56163 GCF_036663575.1 Halalkalibacter flavus | reverse complement strand
GCGTTCGTCCTGAGCCAGGATCAAACTCTCCATAAAAGTGTTTGATTAGCTCAAAATGTATCGCTAACGATACTTTAAGTGATTTGAAAAAATCACTAAGAAATTAACGAGATATCATGTATCTCTATTTCGCTTGGCTTTTGTTCAGTTTTCAAAGAACTTATCTGTCGTTGTTAGCGACTTTAATATCATAACAACAACTTTCAAAGAAGTCAACAACTTTTTTCTTGTTATTTCAACAAAAGATAATCTGTTTTGACAACGAGATTAAATTTACCACCTTATTGAAGATCAGTCAATACTTTTTTTAAAATTAGTTTTTCTCCTCACTTTGATAAACTCCATAACCTTAAAGTCATAAAAAACAGCACCCTAACAAAGGAGTGCTGTTCTAATTTAACAAGTTTTATTCTGACAAGAAAATAAAGTAAGCAAGGAATACAAAGAAGAGAACATACATTATCGGATGAATCTCTTTTGCTTTTCCTTTAGCAACCATCGTAATTGGATACAAGATAAAGCCCATCGCAATTCCTGTTGCGATACTATACGTTAACGGCATAGCAATTACCGTTACGAAAGCAGGCACAGCTATTTCAAACCTCTTCCAATCAATTAATCCTAATGAAGAAGCCATTAAAATCCCAACGATGATTAGCGCCGCAGATGTTACTTCAGCTGTCACAACAGCCAATAGCGGAGAGAAGAACAACGCAATTAGAAACAATCCTGCAGTTACTACAGATGTAAACCCAGTACGCCCTCCAGCAGCTACACCTGAAGCAGACTCAACGTAAGCAGTTGTCGTCGACGTACCAAGGATTGCCCCAATAGAAGTTGTACTTGAATCAGCAAGCAACGCCTTACCAGCACGAGGCAGCTTATTGTCTTTAACAAACCCCGCTTGGTTTGCAACAGCATAAAGAGTTCCTGCCGTATCAAAGAAATCAACAAATAAGAAAGTTAACACAACTACGAGTAACTGCCATGTGAAAACAGTAGACCAATCAATCGCAAATGCCTGACCAAATGTTGGCGCCAAACTTGGAATAGATCCAACAATCGCTTCGGGCGGGGCAATTACACCAGTAACAACACCAGCTATAGCGGTTATAACCATTCCATAAAAGATTCCGCCATTAATACCACGAACCATAAAAATTACTGTGATCACAACACCAAAAATAGCTAACAAAGTTGGTGGAGCAAGTAAGTCCCCTAACGTTACTGCAGTCGCTTCATAAGGAACAACAATTCCCGCTCCTTTTAATCCAATAAACGCAATAAACAGACCAATACCTGCAGCAGCTGCATATTTTAGCTCAGCTGGGATTGCATTAATAATTAATTCACGAATCTTAAATACGGTAATTAAAATAAAAATAATACCAGAAAGAAAAACACCAAATAAAGCAACTTGCCAGTCTATCCCTAACCCAAGAACAACTGAATAAGCAAAAAAGGCATTTAACCCCATTCCAGGAGCTAGAGCAATCGGATAATTCGCTACTATCCCCATAATTAACGTTCCAATCGCCGCTGCTAAAGCAGTCGCTGTGAACACAGCACCAATATCCATCCCCGCATCAGCTAAGATCATTGGATTAACAAATAAAATGTATGCCATCGATAAGAATGTTGTTAAGCCAGCAACTGATTCTTTTCTATACGATGTTCCGTGTTCTTTAAAACCAAAATAACGTTCCATATGTGTTCCTCCATTTTTTTGTCTTACTCGTAATATAAACAGAAAAAAGCTTCCAATACATCACACTTGGAAGCTCAACTAACAAAAAATCGTTCAAATCCTTATAACAAAGGGGTAGATTGATTTTCGTAGTCAAGCTCTTTACGGAAGCTTGATAGAGACTCGCAGGCCATATTCCCGCAATTATACGAAAGACTATACAATTCTTGTCGGCCTAAAGAATTGTACCAATCCCCTTATCCTTTGTCAATAAAAACACGAACATTTTTTGTTTTTTTTTTGTAAAATATTCGTCTTTACGTTTATTCCCATTCAATCGTCGCTGGTGGTTTTGAAGTTACATCATAAACAACACGGTTTACATGCTTTACCTCATTCACAATTCGCGTTGAAATAATTTCAAGCACATCCCAAGGAATACGCGCCCAGTCTGATGTCATTCCATCAATGGAAGTAACCGCTCGGATACCAACAGTATAGTCATACGTACGAGCATCTCCCATAACTCCTACACTACGCATATTCGGAAGTGCCGTGAAATACTGCCAAATTTCGCGATCAAGACCAGCTTTTTTAATCTCTTCACGTAAAATCGCATCCGATTCCCGAACAATTTCTAATTTCTCTTCTGTAATTTCTCCGAGTACACGAATACCTAAACCTGGTCCCGGGAATGGTTGACGCCATACAATCTCATCAGGGATGCCAAGCTCTGTTCCAAGTTTACGAACTTCATCCTTAAACAATGTATTAAGCGGCTCAATTAATTCAAAACGCATATCTTCAGGAAGCCCACCTACATTATGATGAGACTTGATTGTTTGCGCAGTGTCTGTGCCACTCTCAATAATATCAGTATAAAGAGTACCTTGAGCTAGGAAATCCATATCCTTTAGCTTCGATGCTTCTTCATCAAACACATAAATAAATTCATTTCCGATGATTTTACGTTTTTGTTCAGGGTCAGAGACTCCTTCTAACTTACCTAGGAAACGCTCTTGTGCATCAATTTTAATGACTTTCATGTTAAAGCCTTCGCTGAACGTTTTCATAACACTATCTGCTTCACCTTTACGAAGAAGCCCGTGATCGATAAACATACAAGTTAACTGATCTCCAATCGCCTTATGGATTAAGACAGCAACAACAGAAGAATCCACTCCACCACTTAAAGCACAAAGAACTTGCTTATCTCCTACTTGCTCTCTAATTTTCTCCATTTCTACTTCAACGAAGTTCTCCATTGACCAGTCGCCTGTACATCCGCACACTTCAAAAGCAAAGTTTTTCAGCATATCATTTCCGAATTCAGAATGACGGACTTCTGGGTGAAATTGAACGCCATATAAGTTTTGCGCCTCATTACTCATTGCTGCTACTGGAGTAGAAGGGTTAAATGCATCAACAACAAACCCTTCTGGAGGGGCAGTAATTAAATCACCATGACTCATCCAAGTAGATTGTTCAATCGGTAACCCTTTGAAGATTTTTGATTGGTTTTCAACTTTAATCGTCGCTTTTCCGTATTCACGGTGATCAGCTGCATCCACTTTCCCACCAAAGTGTTGAGTCATTAACTGCATTCCATAACAGATCCCTAAAATAGGAATACCAAGATCATAAATAGCTGGATCACACTTAGGTGCACCCTCTACATACGCACTATTAGGACCACCAGAGAAAATAATTCCTTTAGGGTTCATTTTTTTAATTTCTTCTGCCGTTAACTTGTTAGAGTGCAATTCACTATACACACCTAGATCACGAATACGTCTTGCAATTAATTGATTGTATTGTCCACCAAAGTCTAGTACAACAATCATTTCTTGGTTTAATTCAGTCATGCTTTCCCACCCTTTTTATTATTTCATTCGTACATTACAAAAAGAGAACTAGAATTCACCTACTTGTCCGATTAAACATGAACAAGGAAGGCAGAAATTCTAGTTCTTCTTTCTGCCTTCATAGTCAGATTTTTTACGGTAATCCGGTAGAGACTCTTAGGCCATATTCCTAAGGATATACGAAGGTCGATTCTTTATACATTTTTTAAACACTGATTCATTTTATCAGTGAGCTTTAAGACGGTCAAGAATCGATTTTCCGAACAAAGGAAAGCCAATTCGGCTTTTGTTTCGACCAACTAGCATCAATCGATTGACCACCATACATAATCCGTTCGTATTCAATCGTCAAACTCATCATTTCTGTCGTGTTAAAAAGTTTATCCATTCGCGTAGCATATTCCCTAAGCGTCTCCCCATTTTCACGTTCCCAACCAACATACTTCAACAACCAAAGTAAGCGATCATACGCTTGCAAAAAGGCCTCTTTATCGTCTCTTCGACCAAACTTTCTTAACATATAGTATTGGAAAATCCGTTTATTTTTAGCAAGAACAAATAAAAACATTCCAACTATGAGTCCAGTTAAGATCCAATGTCCACCCGGTATCGTCCAATTTCGAGAAGAACCTGCACTTGTAGATGATTGCTCATCATCCCCCTCTAGATCTGCAAATACATCCTCCACTTCTGGCTCGTTTTCTTCTTCCTCATCTTCTACCCTTGAATTCTCTTCTGTTCCCTCTCTCTCGACTTCTGGTTCGTTAAACTCATACACGTTATCGAAGCCGCGAGTTGGTTCAAACGGTACCCACCCCACTTCTGGGAAATATACTTCTACCCATGAATGAGCGTTTCCGTTTGTCACTTGATACACATTTCGAGATTCTTCAGTACCAATGAGCTCACCTTGGGTAAATCCCTTTGCCCATCTAGCAGGAATATCGATTGTTCGTAACAATACAATCATCGCTGTGGAAAAATTATCACAGTATCCTCGCATCGTTTCAAACAAAAACTGATCAACATAGTCTTGTCCCTCTCTCGGAACAGGAACTTCTTGAGTCTCATACTGAAAATCATTCCGTCCAAAGTACGACTCAATTGCTTTTGCTCGGTCATAACGATTTTCTTCACCTTCAGTTATTTCTAAAGCAAGGTCTCGTATCCGAGTAGGCAAGTCATCAGGAAGCTGAGTATAATAATCTCGTATATCATCGGGGTCTTGATTACCCGTTTTGCGCAGCCCTTCAATTTGATAACTCGGATACAAGTATTCATACTGATAATGTTCAAGTTTGATAGACTGAGCACCTCGATACGTACTCGCTTTCCCTGTATAGGCATCTTGGAACAATTCAAATTCTATAATCTGATTGCTTAGCTGTAATTCACCAGGATAAAACAAATGATCAAACCCTCTTGAGTGTTCGGTTAACATAATCTCTGCTTCCAACGTCTCATATTCAACTATCCCTCGGCCAAGATTACTGTATAAAAAACTCTTTCTTTCTACAGGGGTGGTCGTTTCCCAACCTCGACCTGTATAATAATCCTTCGTTTCACCTCTCCAATAATGTTCTCTTGAAGAGAAAGCATAAAATACAGGAGTATCATCATCTATGAATCCGCCACCTAGTCGCTCATCATTATCTCCATAACCAATTCGCTGGACAAGCTCTCCTGATCCATTTTCGCCCATTCCAACAGCTGCTCGTACAAATGGAACAGGATCATCCCATTGCGGGTCTAGTTTGGGCGATAACAACCCTAATAATCCACCTGCACCAATTAGCATGATAAGCAACATAGCAAGGCGAACAGGCAAAAGTTTAGGTGCTTTATACACGGTTTGTTGTTCAATCATCCGGTACATAGTAACCAAACCTAGTAAAAGAAAACCAATTATGAACGTACGTATTATAGCAAATGTGGCGTCATAAATAGTAAAAGTATCTATCACAGTGACATAAACAACAGTAAAAACTAGAAAAAACAACACTCTTCTTGCATGTACTGTCCAATAAAACAGAAGATAACTCATAATCGCTAACAAGACAAAGAATAAAAAGCTACGAAATAGGTCGGTCAATCCATACCAACCACCCGTCAACATAAGCTCGATATTTATGATGATGTCAGAAACAATATAAAGGAACCATTCAAAAGATAGAAACGGTCCATCCATGAAAACTAAGTAAAGTCCATAAAAAACGACTACTGACTTTAATACCATAGAGACAATGACAGGCAATTGTAAAAATGTAATAAAGAAAAAAACAGCTGTAACTAGCACAAAAACAAAAATATACCCAGTATCTGTAATGTGCGGGAGTGGTAAAAGCCATTCCATAAGCAGCAGGAAACTTAATCCATACAACAGGAAATCCCTTCCTGTTTCGGTTTGCTTTTGATCTAAACGCACGACCTCCCCTCCCCTTTCAATTTATTCGTTTTCAATAAAGGTCGAAACTCCAGCCCTTTCCAGTTCCTCTATAAACGTACGATCTTGCTCCGAAACGGCAACTAAACATACGGTAACGACAACACTCTCTTCTAATAACGTTTTACAAACTTTTAATACTCGTTCATTTAACCCAACACAAACGTAGTACACATGCATTCCTGACCAATCTCGATATACCTTATGAATGGCAGGTGCCGGCTCCTCACTCGGTATCAATTTCGCCAATGTCATTAAACCTTTTGAAATAGATCGTTGATTCACTTCAAGTGACATCCAATCTCCAAGTCTAACCGCAAGCCTCACTCCCGGTTGTTTTTGAGTAAAGGTGACCATTAAGGAAGCTGCCAATTCGACTGAATGCTCAAAAACAGATTCATTCAGATCGATAACGGCTGAATCAAATGCAACCACAATCCCTTCGCCCTGATAAGACTCAAACTCTTTCGTCATTAACTTGGTCGACCTAGCCGACTGTTTCCAGTCGATTGAAGTTAACCGGTCTCCAGGCACATACTGCCGGACACCAGCAAGAGAACGATCTTCCTCAAAAGAATGCTGAATTCTTCTACCATCTAACTGTCTCGGTTTTCCAAAATCATTAATTGGTGGTAGCTTATGAAAGCGAGGATATACAAGAAGCTTTGTTTCACAAAGTACCTTCTTCTCTCTTTCAAACAAACCAAATAAATCACCGAAGACGAGCGATAATTGTTCAAATGTATGTGCACCCCTCTTCACATCACGTACAGTGTACGAGAAGACAAGACGCCTTTGGAAAGAAAAGAAAAAGAGAGAACCTGATTCTTCATAGGTTCCGAGATTTTCGGGAATCAGATCTTGAACCCTAACATAAAAAAACGGCTGAAGCGCACGCTTAGGAAGCGTGACCGTAACCGTTAACGACTCACCGGCTTGCAATACATCTTTATGAAATACCCGTTCCGCCTTGACTATACGAAATGGATACAAAGCCACCAAAACGGTGGAAACCACTACCGTTACAACACTATAAAATAAAAACCAACTCACAAATCCACCTTGAAACATCGCATAAGAAAACGCAGCTGCAATAAATAGTAAAAGAAGTGAGCATTTTACAAATAGACGAAAGTTCCCCTTCCCTCTACTCACGAGCGCGTCAACCTTCTCTGATTTACAGGGATTCGGACCTGTTCCAGAATAGAAGAAATCACCTCTTCTTGTGTCCTGTTAGACATTTTGGCCTCGGCCGTTAACATCATTCGGTGCGCAAGTATATATGGTGCTAGATGCTTCACATCATCCGGAAGTACATACTCTCTTCCTTTCACAAAGGCATATGCTTGAGATGCTTTCATCAACGCAATCGTCCCCCGCGGACTTACCCCTAACTCGACTGCTCGATTTTGTCGCGTTTCATGCACTAGGTCAATCATGTACATTTTCACGTCTTCACTAACGAGAACTTTCGTTATTTCAGACTGGATATCTACTACCTCCGCTGTTGTCATTACCGGCTTAATATCTTCAAGTGGATGCTTATGCTGAATTCGTTCTAGTACTTCTAATTCTTCTAAGGCCGTTGGATACCCTAGATTTAACTTAATTAAGAACCGATCAAGCTGAGCTTCAGGTAACGGGAATGTCCCTGCATACTCAATAGGATTTTGTGTAGCCATAACAAAGAACGGCTTTTCAAGCTGAAGAGTTTCTCCATCTATCGTTACACTACTTTCTTCTAATGCTTCCAGTAATGCCGATTGGGTCTTTGGTGATGTACGATTTATTTCATCAGCAAGGACAATATTCGCCAAAATAGGACCCGGTCGAAACTCAAACTGCTGCTTAAGTTGATTATATATCGATACCCCTGTCACATCTGATGGCAGGAGATCTGGTGTGAATTGAATTCGTTTAAATTCCGCTCCAAGAGATTTGGCTATCGCTTTAACCATCATCGTCTTTCCAACTCCCGGAACATCTTCAAGCAGAACATGTCCTCCAGCAAAGAGCGAAACAAGGCTTAACTCAACCTCTTTCCTCTTGCCAACGACGACAAGTTCAATGTTTTCAATTACTTTTTCAATTCGTTCAACCGCTGCTGTCATGCAACTGCCTCCAATCTAATAAATAACCAGTCTATTTCCATCATACCATTTCAACCTATAAAAAACGTTATAATTGCATTACCAATTTTAAGAGAAATACTAAACGATTTCCTTTTGGCATACATATAGAGTTCATCTATTTTTCTTGTAAATAATCTAACACAAAACACACAAAAGTTCTGATTTTATGTTAGAATATGGAAACTAAAAAGGAGGGATCTTATGACAATCGGTTTGTCATTTATTGCAATCGGGCTTATCATTGGGTTCATCACCTATAGTTATGTCGGTCTACTATACGGGTTAATTGGCGCTATTATCGTTGCCACGATTGTTAATCAACTTATTTACAAACGACAGACAGCTAATGACAAAGCTTCAATCACAAAGTAATAACATACACCCCTAAATTTCTCCTTATAAATAAACTCCAATCACAATTTAAATTTTAACTTTTTTGCTCAATATTCCCTCCTTACTGATGCATACTATAAGTATAGGAGGGGGTATTTGATGTATCGATTGTATACTCACAACGACTTAGATGGTGTAGGCTGCGGAATTCTTGCTCGCTTAGCCTTTGGATCAAATGTTGACGTTCGCTATAACTCCGTTCAAGGCTTAGATTTTCAGATTGAACGGTTTTTAGAGAAAGACAGGTTAGATGATGTATTACTCATCACCGATCTATCTGTACATAGTGATAACGAAAAAAAATTAGATGAATTCGTTAAAAAGGGAGGAAGCGTAACATTACTTGACCATCACAAAACAGCTCTCCATTTTAACGAATATAGCTGGGGTTCTGTCACAGTGGAATACGAAGACGGAAGATTAGCTGCAGCAACCTCGTTATTTTATGAGTTTCTAGTTGAGCAAGGTTTCTTGAAACACTCTTCTTCATTAGACGAATTTGTCGAGCTAGTACGACTATGGGACACATGGGAATGGGAAAAAAATAACGTACTAAAGGCTAAACGGTTAAACGATCTGTTTTTTATGATTTCTATCGATGAATTTGAAGAACGAATGGTGAACCGCCTTCAAGAAAGCGAAACTTTTAGCTTCGATGAATTTGAAGAAAAAATTCTTGATATGGAAGAAACGAAGATCGAACGTTATATAAGAAGAAAAAGAAGAGAGCTCGTACAAACTTTCATTGGCAACTATTGCGCCGGCATTGTTCATGCTGAATCTTATCATTCAGAACTAGGAAATGAATTAGGAAAGGATAGTCCGCATCTTGATTATATTGCTATTCTAAATTTAGGAGGCAAAAAAATCAGTTTTCGAACCATTCATGATGATGTTGACGTATCAGAAATCGCCGGCCAGTTCGGTGGTGGCGGCCACGCAAAAGCTTCAGGCTGCTCGCTCAACGAAGAAGCATACAAACTTTTCATAGCTGAACCATTTCCGATCGAACCTCTGCGAATTGACGCTTTTAGAAACCAACATAATTTAAAGGCAAGTCAATCAGGCTCTTTGTATGTAGATAGTGAAGAGAATCGCTTCTTCATTTATCCTTTAAGTGATAAGAAGTGGGTATTAGAAAAGAACCAATCAGTCGAAAGTTCCTTTTCATCGTTTGAAGAAGCCGAGCGCCAAATTAAACGAAATCACTTAGCATGGCTTGTTCGCGATGAACTATTTGTACGATATCTATCCGAAAATGTCTTAAGCGAAAAACGCTCGAAAGCAAAAGGAAATTAACTACTCACAAAAAAGTTGACCCCTCATTTCATTATAATGTGGGGTCATAACAATACTTATCTTAGAGCACCCATATCAAACTTTGGAACTAACCCTTCTTCAGCTGCCCTTCCTAGTAACGCTTCAATAGCCGCATATCCATCATCACCCAAATCTAGCGTAAACTCATTAACATACAAATCAATATGTGATTTCGCAACGTCATGAGAAAGCTCTTGAGCATGCTCCATAATATACGACTTTGACACTTCTGGATGAGCCCAAGCATACTCAACCGAAGCTCGAATCCAAGTTGTAATTGCCTCTAGGTCTAGAGAACGGTGAGCGATAATTGCCCCTAACGGAATCGGCAGCCCCGTATCTTCTTCCCACCAATTCCCTAAGTCCGTCAAAAGATTAAGGCCATATTGTCGATAGGTAAAACGAGCTTCATGGATGACTAGCCCTGCATCAATGTCTCCAGCTTGGACAGCAGGCATAATCTCATGAAATGGCATCACAACAATTTCTCCAACTCCACCTGGAACATTTTGCGCCGCCCACAACCGAAACAATAAGTAAGCTGTTGAACGCTCACTTGGTACAGCTACCTTTTTTCCTGATATTGCTTTAGAACCTGTTTGTGCTTCTTTTGTTAAGACAAGCGGTCCACATCCTCTGCCAAGCGCTCCTCCACAAGGAATTAAAGCATACTCAGACAGCACCCAAGGAAGTGCAGCATAAGAAATTTTCTGAACCTCGGGACCTTTCCCTTCTGCTGCCCAATTGTTTGTAATATCAATATCTGCATAGGTTACATCTAGTTTTGGCGCTCCAGGAATGAACCCATGAACCCATGCGTGGAACACAAATGTATCATTTGGACAAGGAGAAAATGCTATCTTCATTTGAACACCTCCGAAAAAATTGAACTTGCTTTCTCTAACGTATCAAGCGCTTCTTTTATGCGCCAAGATTCCCTATCTCTCGGACCAACTTTATTAGAAATCGATCTAACCTCGATAACAGGGATATGACTTTGCTTCGCCGCTTCCGCTACACCAAAGCCTTCCATCCCCTCTGCTATAGCATGAGGAAACCGTTCTAATAAATAATTCGCTGTTTCTTGTGTACCTGTCACTGTCGACAATGTAAGGATAGCCCCTTCCTGAACAGGTATCCCTTGTTCCATTGCCTTAGAACAAATACGCGTAACCATTGCTTTTTCCACCTCTATCTTAGACGAGCCTAACTTTAACTCCTCTAAACTCAAAAATCCATCATAGGATTCTGCTCCTAAATCTGCCGCCACCATTTCTGTCGATACCGCAAGAGAACCAACCTCTGCTTTCCCTTCGAAACCACCAGCAATGCCCGCGTTAATCACATAATTATATTGCGTTTTTGCCAATGCAGTTGCTGTAGCCACTGCAGCTGCAGCTTGTCCCACTCCTGCTACGATGACATCAAAGTCATTGCAATTACGTAACCCGCGTAAGATTGCTTCCTTCTCTGCAGAAACGGAAGTAACGATCAGCATACGTCGACTTAACACTTTATTAGATCCGCTCATTATGCGCACTCTCCTCCATAACACAGTTGACTTACTCTTTAGCATTTAGTGTATCTAATTACCAGATCCTTGACTAGTATAAGACTCCCTACACACCTTCACACCTCTTAGTCCCCTAAATAATTCTACTAAACATGGTATGATAAAAAGATATTGAGTTACAGAAAATTCAGGAGGTAGATTCATGTCTTATCAAGTAGAGATAGCTGTACCTGCAAAAGCTACATTAGGGGAAGGACCGCATTGGGATCATGAAAACGAACGTTTATATTGGGTTGATATACTCGAAAAGAAACTCCATATTTATGAACCACAGAAAAGTGAAAACCGCACAATAACTTTTGAGCAATATATCGGTGCTGTTGTCGGAAGTAAGTCAGGTGACCTCTTGTTAGCGATGAAAAATGGAATTTATCGTTACAATATTCAATCTGGACAATTAACTTTTTTAACGAATCCTGAAGGGGAATTGCCCAATAATCGTTTTAATGACGGTAAATGCGACCCAGCTGGACGTTTTTGGGCCGGGACTATGTCTCTCGAAGAAGAAACTCATGCAGGCTCCTTATATCGCTTTCAACCATCTGGCGACATAAAGAAAGTGATCTCTCCAGTTACTATTTCAAATGGATTGGCTTGGAGTCCTGATCATAAGTATATGTACTATATTGATACACCAACACATGAGGTCCAGATGTACAATTATAACAAGGAAACTGGAGACATCTCACATGCCAAAACAGCAGTAACCATCCCAGATGGAAACGGCTATCCAGATGGGATGACGATCGACCAAGAAGGCATGATCTGGGTAGCACATTGGGGAGGCAGTAAGGTGACACGCTGGAATCCTCATTCAGGGAACCTATTAGATGAAATTGCAGTTCCAGCCAAAAACGTTACATCTTGCACATTTGGCGGAAAAAACCTTGATGAATTATACATAACAACAGCTCGAAAAGGGATGGTAGAGTCAGATTTTCATTCTTACCCCGATTCAGGTCATCTTTTTAAAGTAAAAACAAATGTCAAAGGAATTCCTGCCTACCTTTTTGAAGATTGATGCTAGTGTAAATATAAAAAGAGGATAGCCATTTTATTTTGGCCATCCTCTTTTCATATTTCAATTAAATGACTCCTATTAACATAGCAGCTACAATCAATACAATACTAAATCCCCAAACCCAAAAGAACGAGTAACGGATATGCTTACCCATTTCAAGTCCTGCAAGCCCAAGAGCTAACCAAAGAGCAGGTGAAAATGGACTGATAAATGTACCGATAATATTCCCTATTACCATCGCATAAGCAGCGGAAGTCGTTTCCACTCCGTAACCAGAAACAATTTGTTCTACAACTGGTACTAAAGCAAAATAGTAAGCATCCGTACTCAACACTAGTTCAAACGGTACACCCAAAAATCCGATAACAAGGTGCAAATAAGGAACGATAAATGCTGGTAAAAATAGAACAAGGTCTGTCGCTAGCGATTGTAACATTCCTGTTCCATCTAAAATCCCTAAAAATGATCCAGCCGCAAGAATAATGGCAGCCATTAACAAGGCGTTAGGTGCGTGTGCTTTAATTCGCTCCATTTGATCATCAACTTTAGGATAATTCATGATTAAGGCTATACTTAAACTGATCATGAAAACAAAACCGGCAGGGATAATCCCCCATACCAACATCGTAATGACACCTAGCGTCAGTAGTAAGTTCGCCCACAATAGTTTCGGACGTGCTAGTGACTCATCTTTTCTAGATGGCGTAGCCTGCTCTGTCATCTCTAACGTTGCGGCAGCTTCTAATTCTGCATTTTCTGATTCCGTCAGCTTTGAAATTTTTCGTTTTTCTCTTAAGCCTAAAATAACAGCTAATCCTATTAATAAAATCATGGCAATAATTTGGACTGGAATTAGAGGTCTCCATAACTCCGTTGGATCTGCTCCAATAACTGCAGCAGTTCTCCCAAGCGGTCCTCCCCATGGGACCATATTAATAATACTTGCACTTAAACCAACTAATAAGAGCAACAAATACGGACTCATTTTCAGTCTCTTATATAAAGGCAACAGTGCTGGAATCGTAATAAGAAATGTTGAAGCTCCAGATCCATCAAGGTGTGCAATTGCTCCAATGATAACTGTTCCAACAGCAACAGCAATAACATCGCCTCTTGAAATCGCAATCATTTTATTAATAATTGGGTCAAATAGTCCCGCATCCTGCATAACTCCAAAAAAGAGAATTGCAAAAATAAACATAATGACGACATTGATTACTCGGTCAATTCCTTCACCAAAAAGGACGCCTATTTCAGCAAACCCAAATCCTGCAAATAACGCTCCGACAATAGGAACAAGCACAAGTCCGATAATCGGCGTAATCCGCCCACTTAATAACAAAAACACAATAGTCAAGATCGTAACAAGACCAATGATACTCAGCATTCATATCTCCCCTTTCAATTTAAATAAACGTTTACTCGAAAAGAGAGAAGATTTGAAAGCGGATACATTTTAACCTAACTTCACTACAAAAAATCTCTCTTTTCAAAGTTTTCTATGTACATAGAAATTTACCACGATTGAAAAGAGAGATGAAGTTTATGAAAATAAACAAAATATTGATCATTAAATGAATTTTGTTCATATTGTTCACTTTAACAAATATCGTCGTTCCGGCCGCCCGACGTCTCCATATTTTTGTTCCGCTAATAATTCTTTAATTGAAACCAAATATTCTAAATAACGTCTTGCTGTCGACCTGCTAGCTCCAATCTCTTTCCCCACTTGCACAGCGGTCAACCCATTTTCGCGGTTTCTTTCCATAATGCTTTTAATCTTATCTAACGTGAGACGATCAATCCCCTTTGGTAAATCATCGAATGCTTCCATATTAGGAGATGTCTGATTTTGTAAGGAAAATCTAGTTAATTGGTCAATTTCCTCCTGCTCCATACTTTCTTTAGAAGCTAATACGTTTCTTTGTTCATAATACTGGTCAAGCGTTTGTTTAAACCTCGAGAACTCAACAGGCTTTACAATATAATCGAATATTCCACCTCGTAATGTCTCTTCAATTGTTGAAACTTCCTTTGCTGCAGTCATCATAATAAGATCAATGCTTTGATACTCTTTACGAATCTCCCAAAAGAGCTCTAAACCATGAACATCAGGGATATATACATCTAACAGAATAAGATCTGGTAATGTCGTTAGCCGTTTTAACACTTGTCGTGCCTCTTCCCCGGTTTTTACAATATCAATAACTTTAAACCCTTCCACTTTTTCAACAAATTGCCTTGTAATTTCAGCAACCCGAAAGTCATCTTCCACAATTAACACCTGAAAATCATGGCGCATTACTCAAGTCCCCCCATATCCGTATTATCCTTTGGTATTATTACGACAAAACAAGCGCCTCCTAGTTCGCCCTCTTCTAAGAAAATGTCTCCATCAATTTCTGTAAGGACCTGTTTTGTTAACGCTAAACCAATTCCTCGGTGTGAACCTTCTTTAGTTGAAAACCCTTGTTTAAAAATATCTAAAGCAAAATCGCTAGGCACACCTTTCCCTGCATCCTCAATTTCAAACACAATCTCTTCTCCGATATCCGTAAAGAAAATTGAAACATCCCGTTTCGGCTCAGAGTTATTTTTCACGGCATCAATGGCGTTTTCTATTAGGTTGCCAAGAACTGTTACGAGAGCCTCCCGCTTTTTATCAGACAAACGGTATGTTAATCTGCTTTCAGGATCAATGGTTAAACGAACCCTTTGTTCATTTGCTTGATTCAACTTACCCAACAATATGGCATTCACCAATGGATCGGGTACCTTTTCAACCAAAAAACGTATCCACTTTTGTTGAATGTTGCTTTCTCTCCGAATAAAATCAACCGCCTCTTCACTTTTCTCTAATTGAATAAGGCCTAAAATTGTATACATTTTATTAGAAAACTCATGAGTTTGCGCACGTAAAGCATCAGCATACTGTTTTACCCTTGTTAATTCTTTTGTTAGCTTTTCAATTTCTGTTTTATTTCGAAAAGTAGACACTGCTCCAATTAACATATTGTCATAATAAATAGGGACGCGATTTACAAGGACAATATGGTTTCCTAGCAACAGCTCTTTATTGTATTGGCTCTCTCCTCGTTCAAGCACTTCATGAAGCTTTGAATTCGGAAGCACCTCCAAAATCGGCCTGCCAATCAATTGGTCGGTTTCTTTTCTATTACTCGAAATCAACCGCTTTGCTGCCGCGTTCATCATTGTAATCGTACCGTCTTTATTTACGGCGATAATCCCTTCATGAGTCGATTGCAAGATCGTTTCTTTCTGCAAAAGAAGATGTGAAATTTCTTCAGGCTCTAAGCCAAATAACAATTTTTTTATATAATTTGCAATGAGGACCGCACCTATCATTCCTACCCCAACAATAGCTAAAAGCACATACCATAGTTCCTGGCTGTAATTTTTAACAATGCTTTGAACATCCTCATTTAAAAAACCAACAGAAACGACTCCGATAATTTCGCCTTCCCGTGAGATAACTGGCACCTTTCCCCGAATTGATTGTCCTAACGAACCAACTGCCTTGGAGACGTATGATTCACCATGAATCAGTGCACGGTCATTATCCTCACCAACCATCTTGTTTCCAATTTGGTCTGGATTCGGATGCGCATATCGAATTTCATTTCGATTACCTACCACAATAAATTCTGCACCAGTCGCTTCTCGAATTGGTGAAACAAGAGGCTGAATGACCGCTGAAGGATTATCCAAACCAAATGCATCTTTTAACTCAGGTATTTGGGCAACACTCTCAGCCACACTCAGCGCCCGTTCACCAAGCTGCGTTTCCAATGTATCTGAGAGGAAATATTGAAGAAATAATCCGACAATCGAGAACATTCCAATAATTAATATGACAATAAGAAACGTCATTTTTAATTTTAAGTTAAGCTTCGTTTTTGGCTTATTTAAATATCTTCTACTGTCACCACTCTGAAATGAAATCATTACCCGACGCTCCTTCTTAAAATACTTTTATAGTTTACCATAAAGCCACATAAAAAAAGAGCATGGAGGGATTCCACACTCTTAAACTATGCATATTAAACACTTAAATATTGACTTACTTTCTCTTCCATTAACTCCTCACCTTCATATACAATTCGCCCTTTATCCATCACATAAAAGTAATCAGCTACACTTTTGGCAAAGTCAAAGCTTTGTTCAACTAGCAAAATTGACGTATTGACTTGGCTTCTCTTTATATCTTTAATAACTTCTTGAATGTCACTTACGATATTGGGCTGAATCCCTTCAGTCGGTTCATCTAGTAATAAGCAGCTCGGCTCAGCTACAAGCGCCCTTGCTATTGCAAGTTGCTGCTGTTGACCTCCACTTAAGTCTCCACCACGACGATCCTTCATTTCTTTTAGGACAGGAAAGTATTGATAGATTTTTTCATTGATTTTTTCCTCACTATTCGAACGAGCTTCTAAACCTAGAAGGAGATTTTCATATATGGTTAATTGAGGAAATATTTCTCTCCCCTGCGGTACATAGCCTATTCCTTTCCGAGCCCTATACGAAGCATTTTTTTTTGTTACTTCTTCATCACTATAAGACACTGTCCCATTAACCGGTTGAAGAACACCCATAATTGTCTTCATAATCGTAGATTTCCCAACACCATTTCTCCCCATTAGGCACACTACTTTTCCAGGTTTAACAGTAAGGGAAACATCCCGAATAACTGTACTTCCGTCATAAGCCACTTCTAATTTAGAGAGCTTTAGCATTTGCCTGGTCACCTTTCTTTCCTAAATAAACTTCCATTACTCGTTCGTTTCTTTGAATCTCTTCCATTGTTCCATCACAGAGCAATTGTCCACCATGCATGACCGTAACTTTTTCAGCAAATTTTCTAACAAAATCCATATCATGTTCTACCACTATAATTGAGCAACGCTTTTTCAACTCTAGTAGCAATTCACCCGTTTTTTCTTCCTCTTCTTCCGTCATTCCTGCGATCGGCTCATCTAACATTAGCAAGTCCGGTTCTTGCATCATGACCATACCGATCTCTAACCATTGCTTCTGCCCATGAGACAATGTTTTGGCAACGACATTTTTCTGCTCTTTTAATCCGATTAAACTTAACATATCATCAATCTTTGCTTTATCTGAATCTTTCATTTTTGAAAACAAAATTGGGAAGACACGCTTATCTTGTTTCATAGCTAATTCCAAATTATCAAAAACAGTTAAAAAGGGGAAAATGGAAGGGGCTTGAAACTTTCTCCCTATCCCTTCTCTAACAATCTCATACTCTTTTAATTTCGCTAGGTTTGTAGTTCCATTAAACGTTAACGTTCCTTCACTGTATTTTGTTTTTCCGCATACCGCGTCTAAAAAAGTTGTTTTCCCAGCTCCATTAGGTCCGATTAAAAAATGCAATTCTCCATGCGGAATCGAAAAATCAAACTCTTTGATCGCATAAAATCCTCCAAACCGAACGGAAAGTTTATCCGACTGCAGAATGATTGGTTTCTTTTCTTTCTGTACCCTCTTTACGTTTTTTTTCATGCTTTCCACCTCTCCTCTTTACTTTGTCGACTAAACTCATTAATCCTCCTGGAAGGAAAATAACGATAATAACAAAGACTAAGCCTAAGAAATACAACCAAAAGTCAGGATAACTTTCACTAAAAAACGTTTTTGCACTATTTGTTAAAATTGCACCTATTACTGGACCAATCAATGTACCACGCCCACCAATAGCAACCCACAAAATCATTTCAATCGATGGAATAATCCCAATCATAGTCGGTGAAATAATCCCAACTTGCATCACAAACAACATTCCAGCTAATCCAGCTATCCCAGCTGATAATGAAAAAATAAGTACTTTAAACATTGATGTATCGTACCCTGAAAAGCGAAGTCTATTTTCGCCATCACGTATGGCGATCAATGTTTTCCCAAAACGGCTGTTAACCAATATTGAACAAATCAAAAAGACAACGATTAAACTTCCAACCGATATATAATAAAGTCCTTTCTGTGTCGCAGGAGACGAAAGAGAATACCCAAAGATTGTTGAAAACCCCGTTATCCCATTTGTTCCACCAGTAAAACTTTGCTGACTGACAATTAATGTTGTCGTAACAAGGACTAGGGCCTGTGTTAGTATTGTAAAATACACATCTCTTATTCTATTTCGGAAAATAAAGAATGATAAGATTGATGCGATGATCATCGGCACCATAATTGCACCGATAATAGCTGAAATAGCGTTGGAAAAAATCGCCCAAAACCATGGCAATTCAGTAATTCCATTCCACGTCATAAAATCAGGAACAGCTCCTGTCATGCTTTCCATTGACAAATGCATCGCCATGATATAGGCACCTAGACCAAAAAATATCCCATGACCAAGACTTAATACCCCTGTATATCCCCATAACAAATCCAATCCAATAACTAATATCGCAAATGCTATATAACGCCCAAGTAAATTCGTTCTAAAATCTGATATAAAAAAGGGCAGAATAAGTAATATGATTATTAGAGCTAAGAAGAGCCACTTCCTCTCTAGCAAGCGAGCACTTATTGTTTGCATACTTTGAACCCCTTCCAATTTTCATTAGTCCAGTGACCGAGATTGGAGCGAAAACATTCCAGACGGACGCCATTGTAAGAATAAAATAATCAGTGCAAAGACAAGAACTTTCCCCATTGAAGCGTTCGTCCAATATTCAAATACTGTATTAAAGATGCCAATTCCAAGTGCACCTGCAACGGTACCAATTAACATCCCTACACCACCGACAACAACAACCATAAATGCATCAACGATATAATACGTTCCAATGGTTGGACCTATTGGCCCGATAAGTGTTAGGGCTGCTCCTGCAATTCCTGCAAAGCCTGAGCCTATTGCAAAGGTAATCAGATCTACTTTTCGTGACGAAACTCCTAAACACTGTGCCATTTCGCGATTTTGCATGACCGCACGGATCTTCCGCCCATTTCTCGTTTTATACAAAAACCATGCCAATAGTAAAAAACTAACTACAACTAGGCCAATTATAAATAGTCGGATATACGGTAATGTCACACCCATTACTTCTAAGCCACCTCGTAAAAATCCCGGACTCTGTACCCCAACATTCGGCGCACCAAAAATTGATCTTGCTGTTTGTTGAAGTATTAACCCAACACCAAACGTTGCAAGCAAACTATCTAAAGGTCTTCCATATAAATGACGAATCACCGTAAATTCTATTAACATTCCGATTAATGCAGCAACGACAAACGCAATAGGAATGGCTAAAAAGTAATACATGTCAAACATCGTTGCTGGAAGATATTGAGCAAAGATCACCTGAACTACATAGGTTGTATAAGCCCCAATCATTATTAACTCACCATGAGCCATGTTTATAACTTTCATTAATCCAAATGTTATAGCCAATCCAAGAGCAATTAATAATAAAATTGATCCAAGACTAACGCCATTAAATGCTTGAATAATCATTCCTTCCATGCTCCATCCACCCTTTGTATATATAAATAGGGAGAGTGCTCCTCTCCCCGTTTTCTACCTATTACTCAGCACTAATGCCACTTGCCCAATCATAACCTTCTAAGTATGGATCTGGTTTTACCGCCTCATCAGAATTCCACACTTCGTTAAATTGTCCATCAGCTTGAATTTCACCTATTCTTACAGTTTTGTAAACATGCTGATTATCTCCGTCAACTTTAACTGGACCACCTGGTGCATCAAATTCAATCCCTACTGCCGCTTCACGTACAGCATCAACATCCGTTGTGCCTGCAGCTTCAACAGCTTTCGCCCATAAATGAACCATGAAGTAACCTGCTTCTATTGGATCACCAGTTACTCGGTCATCACCATACGCTTCTTGATAATTTGCGACAAACTCTGCATTCGCTGGCGTGTCAGTTGTTTGATAATAGTTCCAGCTAGCTAAATGACCTTCTAGTACATTAGCTCCAATTCCGCGTATTTCTTCTTCCGCTACACTTACAGACATAACTGTTAGATCGTCAGTTGTAATACCAGCATCAGCAAGCTGTTTGAAGAATGCTACGTTACTATCTCCATTTAATGTGTTGAAAATTACAGTTGGCTTTGACTCACGAATTCTTGAGATGATTGTGTTATAGTCCGTATGACCAAGTGGTGTATATTGTTCATCTACTAAAGTTGCCCCATTCTCTTCTAATTGCGCTTTAATAATATGATTCGCTAAACGCGGGAATACATAATCAGACCCTAATAAAAAGAATTCGGTACCTTTGTTTTCTAGTAACCAATCAACAGCGGGAACAATTTGCTGGTTCGGAGCCGCACCTGCATAGAAGATATTTGGAGAAGCTTCCATACCTTCATATTGAACAGGGTAGAATAGTAAACCATTGTTTTGTTCTACAACTGGTAACATCGCTTTACGACTCGCCGATGTCCAACCACCAAAGATAACAGCAACTTCATCTTGTTGTAGCAATTTTGCTGCACGTTCAGAGAAAACCGGTGGCTCAGAAGCACCGTCTTCAATCACAGGTACTACCTGTTTCCCTAATACACCACCGGCTGCGTTAATTTCTTCAATTGCTAATAATTCTGCATCTCTTACAGATGTTTCACTCATTGCCATCGTTCCACTTAACGAATGAAGAACGCCGACTTTAATCACATCTTCACCAGCCTCAACTTCCACACCTACATCTGTACCTGTGTCGTCTTCTGCTTCAGTAGAAGTTTCAGCACCTCCTCCACCGCAAGCACTGAGGAGTAACATAGAAGACACAGCTGCACCAACTAATGCTGTCTTACCCTTAAAAAACTTTTTCATAATTGACCCTCCATTTTATGTAAGATTTTTCTCTACACGAAATACAATACCAAGCTTTTAAAAAATAAACGTGAAAATTGTTAGAAAATGTAACGTTAATTTTCAAAAAAATCAAAAAATAACATCTAACAATCCCTACCTTCTGATTCCATCAAATGAAATGCCATCAAAACAAGAAGTTCGTTAGATTTTCTATCGAAACAGTTGTTTGTTAAATAACTGAGCTGAATAATTTCGTATATGCAAAAGAAAAAGACCAGAGTGAACATGCATTCACTCTGGTCTTTTTCTTTAAGCAATCAACTGCTCCATATGAATTGTTTCGAATTCGTCCAAATCCTCTACCGTGACTTGAAATCCTTTCTTTGTCCAAAAATGAAACCCTCCAGGTAAAAAATGATGCGTATGCAAATACAAAGTAGAATAATTCGCCTCCCTACAAAACTCCCGTGCCCGGTTCAATAGAAGCGATCCAATGCCTTTGTTTCTTTCATTTTCATCTACATAACACTTAATGATTTCACATGTGGTATCGAGATTATATCGATCTTCAAGTGATGCAATTCTTCCATCATAACGTCTTACCGCAATCGTACCAACTACTTTTTCATTATGAAAGGCTGCAATCATTGTTGCATCAGTACGATCTAAAAAAAGTGATTCCATTTCTGTAAGATCACGTAAAGATTTCTCACTTAATTGAAAAGGATACACCTCTTGCATTGTCTTTAGTAAAAACTTTGATACCAGTTCGATCTCACTTATCTTCACTTCCCTTATATCTATCACTATATCCACCCTCCCTCTACCTGCTTACATGGTCCTAAGCCACTTCTTCAAAATGAATAGTCTATTTGTTTTATAGATTCGTGTACTGTTAAAAATCGTAATAAGCATTTCTTTATATTACTAATAAATAAAAAAGAGACTTTCTTATAAGATTATTAAACCTTATAAGAAGCCTCCATTATAACATCTTGTTACGTTAATGCATTGACAACCTCTTCTAATTTCATACCGCGGGAGCCCTTGACTAAAACAATATCGCCTTCGCCCACAGTTTCTTTTAGTTTAACAATCAATGCCTGTTTGTCATCGTATGCAAACACTTGATTTTCAGAGAAATTCACTTTTGCACCTTTTGCAATTTTGTTCCCCAGCTTGCCAAATGTGAAAACATAATTGATTTTAGCAGAGTCAATTCCTTTTCCGACTTCATAGTGGAAGGTCTCTTCTTTTTCGCCAAGCTCTAGCATATCGCCTAAAACGACTATTTTTTTCTTATAATCCTTTAAATCCTGAAGCAATTCAATCGCAGCGCGCATAGAAGTTGGGCTCGCATTATACGCGTCATTAATAACCGCCACTCCATCTTTACCTTGGATTAATTCCGTACGCATCCCGGTGATTTTAATCATTTCCAGCCCTTTTTTAATGTTAGGAGTCGACACCCCAAACTGTTTGGCAATAGCGACGGCAGCGAGAGCATTATTGATATTGTGTTTGCCTAGAACCGGAATAAAAAACTCAGTCTCATCCTCTCCATTTATCGTAAAATACGTTCCGTCGCTCTTCTGCTTGATCTGCACCGGATAAAAGTCATTTGTCTCAGAGCTACCAAATGTGATGACATGAAACGGACTGTCTACGACTTTCTCTGTTAATAGCGGCTCATCCCCATGAATCACAAATGTTCCGTTTCCCCTCAAACCTGCCGTAATTTCAAATTTCGCCTCAGAAATCCCTTCCCGAGAACCCAAATCCTGTAAATGGGATTCGCCAATGTTTGTGATAATCGCAGCTTCAGGTTTTGCAAGTGTGGAAAGAAGCTCGATTTCTCCCCTTCCGCTCATTCCCATTTCCAACACAGCCATTTCCGTGTCTTCCTCTAACCTGAGGATCGTGAGCGGCAGCCCGATGTGGTTATTGTAATTTCCTTCCGTTTTCTGAACCTTATAAGTTGTTGCAAGCACGGAAGTCACCATGTCCTTCGTCGTTGTTTTCCCATTGCTGCCAGTGATTCCGACAACTTTTGCAGAAAGACTCGCTAAGTAGTTTTTTGCTAAATCTTGCAATGCCAATAAAGTGTCCTCCACATAGATAAGCGGGATATCGGCAGGGGGATTGGGTTGATTTTTTTGCCAAAGGGCTCCAACTGCTCCATTTTCAACAGCTGCTCTCACAAAGTCGTGACCATTGAAGTTCTCGCCAACAAGCGGGATATACAGATTACCTTCTTGTATCGTTCTTGTATCCGTTGAAACTCCCACAACCTCTACAGGAGTAATGCCTAGGCCGACAGCTTCCCCGTTCACCCACGCAGCAATCTCCTTAAACGTTCTTTTAATCATCACAATCGCTCCTTTTTATTATCAATAAGTCGTATGGGAAAGAACCCCGCGCCCTTATGTTCACTAATTCTATTCTATGTAAAAGGAGGCTGACTCACAACGTAGTCAACCTCATTACTATTTATTCACCTTAAAAAGTGTGTTTAATCTTTTGTTTTTCCTCGTGACGCTCTACTCCAAGTTCCACTAGTTTTTCAATCAACTTGGAGTACGGTAAGCCTGACTCCTGCCATAGCATCGGGAACATACTAAATGGCGTAAAGCCCGGCATCGTGTTCACTTCGTTCATAAGAACTTCACCATCTTTTGTCAAAAAGAAGTCGGCACGGACTAAACCGGAGCAATCAAGAGCTTTGAACGATTGAATCGCTACTCTCTTAATTTCTTCGTATTCTTCATCGGTGATGTCGGCAGGAATAATAAGTCCCGTACTTCCGTCCTCATACTTCGCTTTATAATCATAAAAGTCTGTTTCTGGAACGATCTCACCCACAACCGAACACTCTGGATCGTCGTTTCCTAAAACAGCAATTTCCACTTCTCGACCGTCGATCCCTTCTTCAACAATGATTTTTCGGTCATATTCAAAAGCTAACTCAAAGGCTTTTTCTAAGCTTTCTCGATCCTTACATTTACTAATTCCAACGCTTGATCCTAAGTTCGCTGGTTTAACAAAACAAGGGTAACCAAGCTTTTCTTCAACATTTTTGTATGCTGC
Organism: Halalkalibacter flavus; assembly: GCF_036663575.1. Classification (NCBI taxonomy): domain Bacteria; kingdom Bacillati; phylum Bacillota; class Bacilli; order Caryophanales; family Bacillaceae; genus Halalkalibacter; species Halalkalibacter flavus. The sequence goes on along the minus strand of NZ_JAWRVK010000029.1, from coordinate 31,820 downwards.
ATCCGCATCCTTTTCCCAATCACGACGAAGGTACCATACATAGTTGGCCTGCTTAATACCAGCCTGCTCATAGATGTTTTTCATCATGACTTTATCCATGCCAGCAGCGGACGCCAGTACCCCATTGCCTACATAAGGCATATTCATTAATTCTAATAATCCTTGAACCGTTCCATCTTCCCCGTTTGGTCCGTGAAGCAATGGGAAAACGACATCAATCTTATCTTCATTTGTTTGATTGTTTGACGGAACCGGGAAGAGCTCTGAGTTTAACGCAACTGGAGAGATCACTTCTCCTTCTTCTTTCAATTGAAGCTGCTTGACATCCTCAACTGGGCCTTCAAGCTGAGCTCCCCTGACCCACTCACCGTTTTCCGAAATATATATTGGATGGATTTCATATTTTGTTAAGTCTAATGCTTTAATAACAGCTTTTGCCGTTTGTAATGATACTTTATGTTCAGCAGATTTCCCACCATATAACAATCCAAGTTTAATTTTCATATACACCCTCCATATCCATTTTTCCCTTTACTATTGTAACACTATCGCCCCCAAATCAAATACGAATTTTTAACTAGTTTATACCCTCGTACTTGCTCATTAGCCTATTTTTTTTACTATTGTATGTAAAATTCTTTTCTACGGGCATGTTTACTGGAAAGTTTTTAAAACCATTACACAATAAGCTTAGAAAATACTTATACAAAAAAAAAAAATCAGACCCCCGTATGTTTTCGATTGGGGTCTGACCCTTTTTAATTCTTTTTAATTCTTATTAATATGCGCTTCCCATTCTCCACACATTCATTTTCTTCACTTCAGACTCTCCTTCTGTAAATAATTCTAGATTAAGAGAATCGTCTCTTGATGGATAGACGCGTGTCGTTAAACTGTTTACGCCATTAATATAGGCTTCAACCATGGAGCGGTCAAGAAAAATACGGAGGCGCAAAAGGTCGTCTTCAATCTCAACTTTACCTCCTTGAATTCCTTTTTCCACATTTTCTGAAAGACTAGAATGCTCCCGGTCAACATTCATCGTTTGTTCGTCAAAATCATAGAACAAGAGCGTTTCTTCCTGTTGATCTGGTGATTGACGAACTTTTATTCCTGCTTTTTGCGCTTCTTTTCTTTCGATTTCTAATTCAATCTCAAGCATGTCCCCACTCATGCCCGCTATTTGTTGGTTCACGTCTTCTATCGTAGAAGGCGTGTCCAATGCAAAAAGGAGTTCTTCTCTTAAACGTTCTACTTCCTGAACAGGTTCTACTCCTAAACGGTGATCGTCACGAAGCGAAAGGACGATTGGTAAACCAGCATTGTGAGCCCATCCTGCATTGTACCGACTTTCTTCGGTTCTTCTATCCTGTGTAATCGAAAAAACAATAGCTCGGCCTTCATCATCGACCATTCCACTTGGTCCTGTAAAGTGTTCGCCGACATCTAGTAACTGCGGATCCTCTTGATCAGGGATAAACTGATAGGTTTCTTCATTCCATGAGCCTATCCAATACCAGACATATTTCACTGCATATTCACTATCGCCTTCAAACCATGGATTAATGAGAAAAACATATTTTTCTTCACCAATATTGTTTTCCCCAATCGGTACTAGAACGGGAAGCTCCCACACATCACCCGTTTCCGGATAGTCGAGGACATTGCCAATCATTAGAGGATGCTCATAATGCCAATCAATTAAGTTATCGGATGTGTAAACAAGCGCCGTTCCTCCAACCGACTCCTCGCCATCTTTTATTCCTGATCCAACAAGTTGAACCCATTTATCTCCAGATTTAAAGACAAATGGATCTCTAAATTGACCATGCCAAACCGTTCCTTTTTCCGTTTGAATCTCTTCTTCTTGAATGGTGACGGGTTCTGGATGCTTGTTCCAATTAACTAAATCAGGATTTTGGTCATCTAAGAACGTACTTCTAGCTAGACCTGTCATTTGATTTGGCATCATGCTATCATTTCCTGCGGTAAAAAATAGAGCTGGGTTGCCTTCATCATCGATAATCGAATCTCCAGACCATACACCATCAGGGTCGACTTGGTCTGCTTCAGGGGCTAAGGCAATGGGTAAATCTCTCCAGTGAATCAGATCATCACTGACTGCATGTCCCCAGTGAATACCGCCCCAATAAGGTCCCGCTGGATTAAACTGATAAAATAAATGGTACTGTCCGTTAAAGTGAAGCGGAGCATGCGGCTCGTTCATCCAATGCTCTGGGGGAGTAAAATGATACTGAGGTCGATGACGATCCCCTTCATATCTGCTTCTATCCCAGGCAAGTTCCGAACTAGGGTCAGGAAGCTCACCATCAATAAATTGATCAAAGCGTTCCTTAACAAAAGGCGGCTCAAGTGCTTTTTGATAAATTGCTACCTCATCAATTAACCCATTAAACATACTCGCATCAAAAGTATCACTTATTTTAGCAGGGTCATTATTTTTTCCAATTCGAAGTTCTTGATCGGGGAAGGCGATCGTAGTATGAGGCGGAATCTCTAGATAGCCTGCTTGTTCGCCATTCCGATAAAGGACTACTTCGTTTCGTTCATTGGAAAAAACAGCAACAAGATGAGACCATTCATTTCGAGGAAGTCTAAATTCCTCATCTGCCCACACTTCTAACCATTCCTCACCTGTCCCAATTTGGAAAGACCATGTTCCATGACGAAACACACCTAATTGAAAGCCTTTATTCTCTTCTTGATTGTGATAACTAAGAATCGAAGAGAGTTTCCCCTCATTTCCCCACTCAAACGCACGAGGCGCGACCCAAGCTTCTAGTGTCATCGCATCTTCTGGGATATCCAATGTCGATGTATCAGCTGATACCCAAGTTGAGTAACCATCAAACAGCAAAGCGCGCCCAGAAATTCCTTGTTTCCAAAGAGGATCGCTACTCGGTTTATCTGCCGCTTCATTAAATACATAATGGATGTGATGTTCTTGATTGGAACGTGCTTCAACGGTCGCCTTACCTGTTCCCTCATCAAATCTCCATAAGGCAGCCACCCCCTCTAAAGATTCCTCTTCTTGTTGAGGAGGTTCAAGAGGCTCCTCTTCAACTTGCTCTTGCTCGTCATCTGAATCACTTATAGCAAACCAGATGATCAGTGCTATAACAATCATAAAAAAGATTACGAGATAACGTTTCATGTACTCCTCACTTTCCTATATTAAAAATTGATGAGAGCATCCTCTCACTTTAACCTAAGAGGTTACTCATGATCATGACTAAAGATAACCAAGCAATGGCGCTCAGTAAAAAAACGAACGCCATTGCTTGTCTTCTCTTTTATTCCTAACTAGCAGTCAAAAATCCGATTAGTCTTGCTATCTATCAGTGTGGGATGAAGAATAACCCCCCTGATAAAAGTCTCACTTTATTTAAAAACCCCTTGCTTCTTTTCATGAAGGATCTTTGTTTCATTGCGTGTGATAGATATTTTTAATGAAGGTGCCAGCATTCCACCGAAATGATCGAATTGATATTCAGGTGATTGCTCACCAATTTCATAAATATCTTTACCATCCACATCAACATAATTGACAAAACTTATTACAGTGCCATTGGACATCACCATCCAAGAATATGCTTGATACGGATTATCGGTTGGATTTGCGATAACTAGCCCACTTTCATTCAAGGGTTGATAGCCTCCAAAAAGTGAATCTGAAGTAAACCCATATAACCCTTCCGGTGCCTTAAGGCCGGAGGCGAATTTCTCACTGTGTGTCTTTACAAAAAGATAATATTTGTTTCCTTTTACCATGACACTTGGTCTCTCCAGCTCATCATTTACATAGTTTGCTTCCAACAATGGTGGTAGCAAATTAAATTTAGTCAAACCTTGATTCGCTGCTTTGGCAATACCAACACTGCCATTAAATGCTTTTGATCCATCAGGGATAACATGGTTTCGGCGAAATGCTGCGGAACCAATATATTCATGTTTATATGATCTGTCTTCAAGCTTCCCAGCAGAATTCCCTTCAAACAAAAGATATTCTTCCCCAGTCTTTGGATCTTGGAAAAAATACGGGTCACGGAATGCATATGACGACTCTACTGAACCTGTTTGTTCATTTGTTTGATAGTATTTTCCATCTGCTTCAAGAATGATTTCATGTGTTGACCAATCCTCAAATGTCACACTTGTGTTCGTTGTTTTTATACTTGCAGTTGCGGTTGCGATTTGCTGATCATAGCTTAGTTGAGTTTCACCTTTCTTACCTGTTGCGGTGTAGAAAATTTGTAATTTCCCATCTTTGTGAACAATCGAAGATCCAGCCCATTGTCTTGAGCCTAATGCTTCTCCATCTTTGAAAACAGGGCCACCGGATTCCCAACTCTTACCGTCCTTTGAATAGAAATAATGAATTTCAGCTGTATCATGTCGCTTACCAGGAAGGACATCATTAGGCACTGACAAAGCAAAAATAATTTTAAAGCCGTTTACGACAGCTGGATGACCATTCTTTTCTTGCAATGGCCAAGTATCCCAAATATAAAAGTCTGATGTGATTTGAATAAGCTCGTCTTTATTAATAATAGGTGCAGTATTATGAGCATTCATAGAAAGATTGCTAACATCTTCACGAGTCCAATTATAAGTATCAATATTTTCTTTGGCAGATACATCAGTGCTTACAATAAGAGCGAATATAGCAGAAAGGCCTATCATTGCTGCTAAAAAAAATGGGACCTTCTTATCTAATTTACATTCCATTTATATCCCCCATATTCTTTTATTATTTTTGTAGCATCGCCTTTGATGAAAACAGCCTCTCACTTCCATCATGAGAGGCTGACTCATTATCATTATTTGATTACACCTTGTCCTAACTCTGTCACAATACGCGAACGGTCACGATTCAATGCAATTTTTAAAGATGGTGCGGGCATTCCACCAAAGTGTTCAAATTGAAACTCATGAGATTGGTGACCAACGTCAGCGATCGTTAAGTCTCCTAAATCAGTAAAGTGTACAAAGCTAATCACCGTTCCATTAGGTAAAACTAACCATGAATAAGCTTGATATGGATTATCTTCAGGGTTAGCAATGACTAAGCCACTTCCATTCAGCGGTTCATAGTCTCCAAATAAATCGTTTGAAACAAACCCATATAAACCTTCTGGACCTGTAATACCAGGAGCGAATTTGTCAAAGTGAGTATCTGTGAATAGATAATAGTTATTTCCCTTCACAATAATATGTGGTCGTTCTAGTTCTTGATTGACACAATTTGCTTCTAGTAAAGGTGGGAGTATTTCAAATTCCGTATAATCTTCATTACTAGCCTTTGCAATCCCGATGCTTCCATTAAATAATACGGATACTTCTGGAACATCGTGTTTTTCAGCAAATTCTGGTGAACCGCTGTGTTCTGGCAAGCAAGAACGGTCAGCAGGCGCTCCGCTAGAGTTTCCTTCAAAGACAATGTACTCTTCACCAGTTTTAGGATCCTTAAAAAATTCAGGGTCACGGAAAGCATAGGCAATATCACCCTGACTTCCCTGTTCTTGAGTTTGATAGTATTCTCCATCCGCTTCAAGGATAATTTGATGATCGGACCAATTTTTAAACGATATTCCATCTTTAGAGGCAACTACATCAGCGGAAGCTTTTGCAAAGCGCTGCTCATACGTGATACGTTCCTCTCCTTTTCGACCAGTAGCCGTATAGAAAAAGTGAATTTGATCATTCTCGTCTATCATAGCGGATCCGGCCCATTGTCTTGAGCCTAAAGCTTTCCCTTTTTCAAAAACAGGACCTCCGCTAATCCAATCTTTTCCGTTCTTTGAGTAAAAATAACGAATTTCAGCAATATCATGGACTTGACCAGGCAGTACATGGCTCGGAGCTGAAAGAGCAAAAATGATTTTATAGCCGTTTACTACAGCGACAGAACCATCTTTATCTTTAAGAGGCCATGTATCCCAAGTATGATACCCTTCATCTAACTTTTCTAATTCGTCCATGTTAATGACAGGAGCCGTGTTACGATCATTTAGTTCGATGTTCGTTACGTGTTCCCGTGTCCAATTGGACACCGTATAATCGTTAGCCGCACCTACTGTTGCCAGTGGTGAAAGGATGGCAGATAGTCCGATAATTGCTGTCGCTAGTACCAAGTTTCGTTTCTTCTTATTCATTTCATTACCTCCTTTTTTTAGTACCTTTCCTTGAGTTAACCGTTTATTAACGTGAAGGAATGATTTGACCTTCTGCAGTTCACCCGTCACTTTCGTTTTTTCATTTGAAATAGAAAGTGAAAGAGTTGGAGTAAATGATCCCCCACCAAATTGGAGTTCACCGTTTTCGTCAAAGAACTTATTTACAAAGCTGAGCTAGTACGATTTGCATCACATACCAGGAATAGGCTTGGAATAGATTTTTCAAGCCCGTTCCCATTTTTCCACGTACTAATTATTTAGCGTAAGGATCTACCGTATGGACCAAAAGGTTTGATTTCTCCAGCTTCCATTTCTTTTACGATCTTTGTTGTGTCACCGTCAAAGGATACCTTCAGCGTCGGTGCAAACGTTCCACCAAATTGGACCTGACCATTCTCGTCTACAGGTTCATTAATGAAGCTGATGACCTGACCATCTGGAGCCGCCCACCATGAATAAGCTTGAAACGGTTTTTCCGCCGGATTAGCTACAACCAGCCCAGTACCGTTGACCGGCTTATAATCTGTACGCAAGCTTCCCTCGCCGACAAATCCGTACAATCCATCCGGACCGGTCAAGCCTGGCGCAAACGTAAATTCATGACTAATCGTTAGCAAGTAGTAAGTATCGCCTTTCACCACGACATGCGGACGTTCCAACTGATGGTTAACCCCAACTGACTCGAGAAGCGGCGGCAACATTTCTAGTTCAGTTACGTCGTTGTCAAGCACTTTCGCAATCCCTATATTGCCGTTGTAAAATTCCACGCCATCGGGAACGTTATGAGTTTCGCGGTATTTTTCATCACCGATATTTTCTGGTTTTAAATCACTTCTGTTGGTTCCTGCTTGACCTTCCCAAATAATGTATTCTTCACCTGTGTTCGGATCTTTGAAGAAAAACGGATCGCGGAACCCAGTGATGATATTTCCGTGCTCTTGGAACTGTTCGATCGTTTCATAATGATGGCCGTCTGCTTCAAGAAGGATTTGGTGATCACCTTCATTCGTCAGATGCACTCCATTTTTGTCAGCACTGATATCAAATGTCGTCTTAGCAAGACGTTGCTCAGCTCTTTGCACCCATCCGTCTTTATTAAATTCTTTACCGCCATTGGCATTCATATCAGTGGTTGCCGTATAGAAGAAATGTACTTTTCCTTTCTCGTCCAACATAGCAGAACCAGCCCATTGCATGTGTCCTAACGCATTGTCATAGTCATAAGGAATCCCGGCGTAAGTCCAATCCTTGCCGTTTCTGGAGTAGAACATACCGATTCTTGCTTCAGTATGGCGGTCATGCCAAGTATAAGTACGTGGTGCAACCAATGCGAATGCGATTCTGTAGCCTTTCACGTTTGCAAGGGAACCGTCTCTGTTTTGAAGAGGCCACGTATCCCAAACCCACACATCCGGAGCTACGTCTTCAAAGTCCATATCGATGATTGGGGCTGTCGTCTCTTCCGTCAGAGCCACTTTCTCTGCTTGCTGCCTGGACCATGTCGCCGTGTAATCATCCTCAATACCCCAAGAGCTTGCAGCAACGCTAATGCTAGTCAGACTACTTGCTAAAATCGCAGCACACAAAACTAATTTCCCTACTTTTTTACGAGTTTTCATTTTCAATTGTTTTTCCTCCCTAAATTTAATTTTTTCCTTTTACAAACAACTATTTTTTTTAATCTTACCTCCTATCTTTTTGTTTGGTGGGATAACAGAAGGTTTATAGATTCCCGTAACAGTACGTTTAGTCTTTTAGGTTTTCTGTTAACAATCCCACCATGTTTCGGTTATATATTGGATTATAAATAAATCTACCTTTTGGAAATACGGTTTAAATTGAGGATAAATTAGTCTTAAATTGATATGGAAAAGCATTGGATCTAAACCAATACTTTTTGAAATCCTTATTCAACTCAATATTCCCAGTAAAGTTATGCACAACCTGAGATCTACTTGCTGTTTGACGGATCCTCTGCCACTAGATCCTTGAAAACAAAAAAAGATGGGTTCTCATCTCCCCCATCTTGCTTTTCATTCTACCGATCTATTAAAAAAACATGTTTGTATCATTACTATAAAATAAATTCTCTCACGGATCCCTTTTTCAAGACGATCCATCATTGCCTCGCAGCCTTCTCCCACGACTTCTGAAGCTCTTGCAGCAATTGATCATGGTTCAGCTGTTTATTGATATAGGCTTGCATGGCAAGCCCGAACTCATGGTCGAACTCATCCCTTGCTCCTCCAGGGTATTTAAACCAGTTGAAGGACAACGTCTTCCCATCCTTGGCGTAACGAATAATATCGTCTGCAAGCGGACCTAAATCATTTGTCTTAATATGTTTAAACGCCGGAATAAATTTGAATTGTTCCGTCATAAATTGTTTTCCTTGTTCAGAAGAAACCATCCAGTTTAAAAATTTCTTTGCTTCTTTCTTCTTCTCCGGTGTCGATTGATTATTCACAACCCAGTAATTGGGGACACCGACCGCTAAGGCATCGTTTTTAGGGTCGTCATTAATCGCAATTGGCAGAAATCCGATGTTCATATTTGGCGTTTGTTGATCGATCATCGGTTGAATCCAGTTACCTTGCTGAATCATTGCTGCTTCCCCATTGGTAAACAGGTTTACTTCCATGTTGTAATCCGTAATCAACGGATTCTCGTTTCCGTATTTAATCGTTACATCCAACAATCCGACCAGGTCTTTAAATGTTTGATTGTGTTCAATGTCTTGCGTTCCGTCATTCAGGCCTTTAATAAAAGCATCCGGATCTTCCTGTTGCGCAAAGGCAATATTTAAAAGATGACCCAATTTCCACTTTTCATAATATCCGATTGCAAAAGGCGTGATGCCCCTCGCTTCCAATTTTTCTGCTACCGCTATTAATTCCGTATGAGTTTTTGGTAACGTCTCAATACCTGCCTTTTTAAATAAATCTTTATTATAAATGAATCCGTACCCTTCAATGCTTATAGGCATACCGTATAGTTTTTCATCGATTTTCATAGATGCCAGAGCATCTTCAAACGCATTCTCTACCCAGGGTTGATCAGAAAGATCCTCCAAATATTCACTCCACATTTTTGCCTCTTCATATCCACCGTTCGTAAAGATATCAGGTCCTTTTCCGGCAGCTAACTGTGCGATTAGATCACTACGGTCATCGACCCCTCCGCCTACGGTACGAACGATAATATCCACACCCTTGTTTTCCTTTTCATAAGCCAGAATCATCTCTTCAAATTTTGTGGAAATTTCGACTTTCCGATTCCACACTTCCAACGTAATCTTCTGATCTTCACTTAGCGTTTCCGATTTCACTGTTTCATTGTCAGCTTCACATGCGAAAAGTGATAGGATGAGGTTACCAGTCCAAAACAATTGCAAAATCTTTTTATTCATTGTTTCCCCCTCAATAACTTAACTATTTATGATCCCCTTGTTTTTAATTTTTCTGCTTTGCCATTTCTCCCCATGATTCCGGTACTCAATCGGCGTCATACCAACCATTTTTTTGAATAGCTTCGAAAAGAAGTTTCCGTCCTGATATCCAAGCTTGATTGAAATCGAGTACACCTTCTCATCCGTTTGGATTAACCACTGTTTCGCTTGTTCAATTCTAAGTTGGGTGACGTATTCAGACAAGGTCACTCCTTTTTCTTGTTTGAATTTTCTTGAGATATGCTCGCGACTCAGGAAAAACCGGTTGGCCAGTTTTTCTAGACTCACCTCTTCTGTATAATACTTGTCTACATATGCGACAATGTCATGGATCCGCATAGCATCATCCACATTGGTCAATCGGTGTATGGATCTAAAATTTTGATCGGTCATTTCTCTTTGCGCAGCTTGAAAAGACGCAGGGAGATCTTCCAATGCTTTCAATGGAATTTCACTAACAAAACGAATAGGGATATCAAAGTGATGACTAATCCATTCTTCTACCGCTAACCATCGTCCCTGAACAGTCATAACGACACAGAGATGATGGTCGTTCAGAAGAGCAAATGCATTCCCCCAGTTCCGATCACAAAGCTCATTAGCCAACAACTGAATATACGAATCGGCATCGTGCATCTGGTAAAAGGAAAGTAAAGCAAGATCGTATCCATCAGCTTGCGGAAGACAAGCGGCAATTTGTCCAGCGTCAAAAGGCTCGCCGTTACAAGCTGCCGTCACCACCCGGTTCATACGTAAACTTTTAACATCTTCATAGAGACCCGACTCTTTGTTATGGCGTTCCTCCTCTTCGCTTTTCCAAGCATTCACAGCACCGAACAATGCTTGATTGAGCGCTTCTGGTTCAATCGGCTTCAACAAATAATCGAAGCTGCTGTATTGAATCGCTTTACGCATGAATGAATAGTCGTCACACACCGTAACCATAATCACTTTACCCGGATAAGAGATCGCATCTAGCCACTCGATTAATTCTATCCCGCTCATTTCGGGCATTTTCACGTCTGTAAAAATGATTTCCGGCGATTCCCGTTCAATCAATCTTTTTGCCTCTTTGCCATTGTTTGCTTCCAACACAGTCGTAATCCCGTATGTTTCCCACTGTCCCAAAGAACGAATGACGTCCCGTACATTGAATTCATCATCCACCAACAGAGCTTTCATATATCTCATCCTCCTTTGTACGTAATGGAATCTTAAGTCTTACTGAAAACCCTTGTCCTTCCTTCGTATCTAGTTCCATCCCTGCTCCCGGTCCATAATTTAAAACCAATCGCTCATGAATATTTTTCAGACCGATATGCTCGTGTGAATCGGTTCCTTCATCACCTGAAGTATAGATTGATTCCCTTAACGCCCTTAACTCTGTATCCGTTAGACTCGGTCCATCATTTTCTACAACCAGATATAAATATTCTTCTCGTATTTCTCCATCAATGTGCAAATGCGCATCATAAACACCCTCTTCATAACAGTGTTTAAAGAAATTTTCGACAAGCGGTTGCAGAATCATACTTGGAACTCTAATATCACGAAGAGTCTCGTGGATATCAATCGAGTAGCTTAAACTCGTTCGAAAACGTTCCATTTGAAGTTCCAAATAAGCTTTTATATAATCCACTTCACTTTGAACCGACACCCATTGATCTGCACGAATTGAATATCGCATCATTCTAGAGAGGGACGTCACATACTTGTACACATCCGGAGAATTGGACCTTAGAGCAACCGCACCAATAGACTGTAGTGAATTATATAAGAAATGCGGATTCACCTGAGACTTTAGAACCTTAAATTGGTTTTTCCTATTCTCGATCTCCAGTTTATATTCACGTTCAATATGAAGATTAATCCGGTCCATCATCCCCTTTATGTGCTTTTCCAGATGGCCGATTTCATCTTCTCGTTCATCATCAAACGACACGTCCTTGTCCATATTCTCGCCCTCGATTCTCCGCACTTTCCGGCTAAGGAGTTTGATTGGACGAGTAATTTTATGAGAGATAATGACAACCATTAATAAGCCCAAAAACACCACTCCCACACCGACAATGATATTTGTCTGGGCAGTTTGCCTCACCTCATTGAATAGAAAATCGCTTGGGGTTATCTTAACTAATTTCCATTGTTCTAACGGCCACGACAACGTTCTGGACAAAAGAATATCGCCATTATCAGAATAGATTTCCTCCTTATTGATCTGAGACTGTAAATCGGCAGTTATAGGTTTACCGATCAAGTCTTGATCACTTGCATAGACGATAAAACCATCGGAATCAATTAAAAATGCCGATTCATCTCCGCCCTGAATGAGACGGTCGCTTATGCGGATATATTCATCCATATCGATATCAATCGTGAGGATGCCAAGAAGTTCGTTTGATAGGACATCTATAATTTTATGATGAATCGTCAAAACCATCGTTTTATCCGACTGGGGAATGATCGCGGCATCGGTATAATTCTCAATCTGATGCGGCGGCTCAATCACGAAATTCTGTTCAGAGTTAATAAGATCCTGAAAAGAGACTTGCTTCATTAAATCCGGTTGATGCTTACGGGCACTGATCATCGCATTATAAACAGAAAATGAGTTTTTTTCGTCCGCAATATAATACCGAATTTGACGAATTTCTCTTCGCATCAAATAAAAAGTTTTCAGGGCTTTTTCAATAACCAATGGGTTAGAATAAGTTGAATTTCCAACCTCATTTTCTGACATTCGAAATAAATCGGGATTTCGATACAAAATATACGGAAGGTGGATCATGTCATGAAAGTATTGTTCCAGATGATCAGACACTTCTTGCATTTGATCTTGACTGCTTACAAGCTCATGCCGCTCAACATTCTTCTTCGTATACCCATAAATCAAAAGCACAGATAAAAAATACGGGAAGATGATAAAAATAATAAGCATAATCAATAGGCGACTTTGAATGCTTTTCACAAAAATAAAGCTCCTTTCACTTAAAAGCGATTGCCTTAATTTGCAACCGCTGCTTACTAACGCTACTAGCCAATCAGAAGTTTTTATTAGATAATTACTTGAAACAGGGAAACAATTAAATGTTGTTCGTCGCTTCGAATTAAATCGAAACATAGTTAGTCGTTGGGTTCGACTATACAAGACGGCAAGGATGGAATCACCTAATCAACCAATCTAGAACTCTTAGAAGCTAAAAACGATCTCAAGAGAATGATCAATGAAAAATAAGGCGTAATCGTGTAAGTCATGTTTACTCTGCACCTTCCACTGACTATTCTGTTAATTACGAAAGGCTGATCATTTAATACAAATTTTGAACGTATGACATAACACCTATTATGGTATTTCATTCACTCAAAGTTAGGAGCGACAGGTTTAGGACTGACATTATTTTTAAAATAAACTTCTTTAGAGAATACCATAAACAGAACAGTCGTTGTATTTACTTTCTGCAGATAGAATCATATGTACGACTAACCAATTCTTGGTACACCACACTTTAATCACAGGATTTTTCCAAAAGCAGGATTATCGCACTTCTAAAGTAGCGTGACCAAAACAATACACATGTCATTCGACATGTTCATAACTCTCTATACAACAACAACTGTAGTAGAGAGAAATGGAATTTAATAAAAAAACACGGATTCGGTTTTGAAGTACAAAATTACAATTAGAAGATGAAATCATATGCAACCTCAATTTATGATTAAGTTTATAAATATGAAAAGTACGAAGTTGAAGGTTTGAAGGAGACTTCTACCTGAAGGAGGTATTCGGAGGAACTTAAACTGAAGGCAGTAAAGAATCTAGTCTGTGTATAACAACATAGACTAGATTTCATGTCAAAAAGGGCTTGCAAAATTTTATCTGTGCCATCTTTAACGACCGATTACCTTTTTTCATTTAATTGCGTTAGCAAACTATTATTTATTTGTTTACACCTATATAAATATAAGCTACTAACTCATACATCTTTATATGTTTTGACACGACTCCTTATTAGTTACCCCTGAACGTGGACGAAAGTGACGAAAACGCGGATGTTCTACAAGAATGGAGTTCCTCATTTGTTTAACTACAGGATTTTCCGAGGAAAAAAAATGATCTTTCGAATGATAAAACTCGATTAATTCTCCTTTTTCCAGTACACCGAGACTATCAGAGATTGAAAAGGCAGCTTTAATATCATGGGTAATAAACAGATAAGATAAGCCGAAGTCATCTTTTAATTCTCTTAATAAGTCTAAAATTAAGCGTTGTGTAACCATATCTAAACTACTAACCGATTCGTCTAGGACGATTAACTTTGGTTTAAGAGAAATGGCTCTAGCAATATTAATCCTTTGCAACTGCCCACCGCTAAATTGATGTGGGTACTTTTTTAAATCCTTTTCACTTAATCCTACTCGTTCTAACAGCGAAATAACCTTTCTTCTTTTTTCACTTATGGATAGTTTTTCATAATTCTCTAATGGTTCGCTTATGATTCGCTCAGCTGTCATACGGGGATTCACAGATGAATATGAGTCCTGAAAAACAACTTGCAGATCGCGACGTAGTTTTCGTTGAGTATGTTTATCTGAATTATAAATATCGTATCCTTGAAACAAGACCTGACCTTGTTGTGGACGTTGTATGCCAAGAATCACTTTTCCTAAGGTACTTTTACCAGCCCCACTTGTCCCCAGTAACCCTAAACAGGTTCCTTCTTCAATCGAGAAGGAAATATTAGAAAGCACTTTATTTAATGGTTCCTTCCATTTAAAAAGTTTCTTAGAATCGTAGCTGTGATTGACTTCTTTTACCTGTAATAAGCTCATTGGTTTCACCTCTTTGCAAAATGCAATTCTATCGATCACAACATATGAGTGATAGGCTGTTGTTCAACTTGCAGGGTAGGTCTTGTGTTTAACAACTTCTTTGTGTACTCATGTTGTGGATGATCAAATAATTGAAATACATTTGCTTTTTCTACAATCCTACCATGTTTCATCACGATTACATCATCCGCCATTTCTGCAATTACTCCAAGGTCATGGGAAATGAGTAAAATAGAAGTTCCATATTCAGAACGAATTTTATCTAATAGACGAAGGACTAATAATTGATTATGTAGGTCCAGTGCCGTTGTAGGTTCATCAGCAATAATAATAGATGGATGTAAGCAAGTGGCCATAGCAATCATTACGCGCTGAAGCATACCTCCACTCAATTGAAAAGGATAGTTTCTTAATAATTTTGCGGGATCGGGCAAGTTTACATTTTGCATCACTTCGATAGCAAGTTTCTTAGCTTGCTTCTTATTTAATGAAGTATGGGATCTAATAGTTTCAATAAATTGGTGCCCGATTGTAAAAACAGGAGTAAAAGCATTCATCGGATTTTGCATAATAAAGGCGATGTCCTTCCCACGAATCGCCCGCATTTCTTTGTTTTTTAACCCATTTAATTCCTGTCCATTTAGCGTAATGCTACCCTCGATTTTCATGTTTTTCCTATCAAGCAGCTGTAAGATAGACATACTTGTGACTGTTTTACCACTGCCACTTTCCCCAACTAGACCGAGTACCTTTCCTTTTTCAATTCCAAAATTAATGTCTTGAACAAGTGTGGAAAGACCATCTTTTGTTTTTACTTGTACATGTAAGTCTCTGACATTTAAAATATTTTGATCCATTATTTTATCAGTCCTTTATGATCGACGTTTAATCCCAAAACGTTCTGATAGTGATTCGCCTAATAAATTAAAGGTAACGACAACTAGCATAATCATTAACCCTGGATAAAGCATTAATGATGGATTTGTCCTGATATAAGATTTCCCTTCGTGAATCATCGCTCCCCACTCTGGTGTAGGGGGTTGCACACCTAAACCCAAAAAGGACATGGAAGATAAATGCATGATCGCCCAACCCATTTCTAATGTTCCCATTACCGCTAGTGGTGGAAGGATATTAGGAATGATATGACTCATCATGATCCTCCATTGTGAAGAACCACTTATTTTAGCTGCGGTTATATAGTTCTGTTCTTTCAGGCTTAGTACCACTCCACGGATTATCCTTGCATAATAGACCCATTGTACGAAAATTAATGCTAATACAACTTGTTTAAGCCCTGCTCCCCATATACCAACTAATCCAAGAACAAGCAAAAGACTTGGGAATGCCATCACACCATCAGCGAATCTCATTAACACCTGATCGACCCAACCACCTTTAAAACCAGCAATAAGACCAATGATCAAACCGATACTTAAAGCGGAAATAAAAATTAATGTAGCAAACCCCAGTGACACCCTTGCTCCATATAGGATACGTGATAATGTACATCTTCCTAAATGATCTGTTCCTAATGGGTAATTCAAAGAAGGCGGGTAAAGTTTATGTAATAAATTCACAGCAGTAGGGTCATTAGGTGCAAGCCAAGGAGCAAAAATCGTGATAAAAAATAGCATGAACAATAGTAGCGAACTAAGAACAATCACTTTTTGACTTTTTACTAGAATACGAGTCTTTGCAATCATTGGAGCTTCCTTCCCTTTCTAGAAATACGTGGGTCAATATACATTTGGATAAGATCAACAATTAAGTTGCTGATCAGGAATAAACCTGCTGCTAATAGAACATAGCATTGAATGACTGGAACATCACGGTTAAAAATAGCCTCAATAAAATACCTACCAAATCCCGGCCAAGAAAAGACTGCCTCTACAATAATAGCTCCAGTCATCAGGTTACCTAAATTCATTCCTAGTCCGGTAATCATAGGAGATATAGCAATTCTAAATACATGTTTTCCCATTATAATTCTTTCATGAATCCCTCTTGTTCGGGCAAAAAGCACATATGGCTCTTGTACATTTTCAAGTACGCTTGCACGTAATAGTCGAGTATATAAAGCGATTAAAGGTAAAGCCAATGTTAACGACGGTAAAACTAGATGTTTCCATGTTCCTGTACCTTCTACTGGGAAAAGATCAAATTTTACAGAAAAGAAAAAAATTAATAAATATCCAAGCCAAAAGGAAGGTATAGATGCCCCGAAAAAAGAGAGAAATCGACTAAAATGGTCGATTCCACTGTTTTTCTTTAGACCTGCTAAAAAACCAATTGGGACACTGACTATGATCGCTATTATGATGCTCCCTACTGTTAACTGGATTGTTGCTGGTATTCGAGAAGATACCTCTTCCCATACAGGTTTATTCGTTACATAAGATACACCAAAATCAAATTGGGATATCTGAATAACGGAGTTTACATATTGTACAAGAAGAGGTTGATCTAAGCCAAACTCCTGTCTTTTTTGGGCCAATACCTCATCTGTTGGTTGGATATGCGCAGCAGTTAAGTATGCCTCAGCTGGATCCACTGGTGATAGGTGTATCATTCCAAATGTTAGCAAAGTAGCTAAAAGAAAAATTGGTATGATTGTCATAATTCGTTTTACGATATATGTGACCATAAGAAAATCTCCTGTCGCTTACTCCTCGATACTAATCCCTGTAAATGGATGTTCATCCCGATTAGCCGGGAACTTAAAACTAGAAACATCCTTTTGATGGATTGCTATTTGTTTAATATAAGAAATAGGAACAATTGCACCCTGCTCTTGTAATGCACCTAAAATAGATGTGTATAGTTCTTGACGCTCATTTTCGTCAGTTGTTTGTTGGACAGCAGCAATTTGGCTTAACAACTCATCTTTGTTAGGATAAGATGAAATAGCTTCTCTAAATCCAAATCCTTCTGTAGCTACGACGTTTACGAAAGCATGTGGATCATAAGGAGCGCCATAGTTACTAAAGAAGTTCATATCAAACTCATTAGCTTTGAATCTTTCGACTTGAGTCGTAAGTTCAACACCGACAATATTTAGTTTCACACCTAATGCCACCCACTCAGATTGTAATATTTCAGCCATTGTTTTTTGAATGGATTCAGCTGAGTTATACATTAACTCGATTTCAAGTGGTTTCCCGTCTTTTTCACGAATATCTTTTCCTTCTGGTAACTTCCAACCTGCTTCATCTAATAATTGTTTCGCTTTATCAACATCATAATTAACCGTATTTACATCAACATTCGAAGTGTAAGGGAAATTTGTTGGTAAGATATAGTCAGCCTTCTCTTCTACCCCAGATGTCACACCTTCAACCATTGCTTCTTTATTAAATCCATAATGTAAGGCTTGACGTACTTGGATATCTGAAAGCTGTTCAATATTTGTATTCATAACTAGCTGTCTAGTAGCCACAGGCTCAGAAATACTAGTATCATAGGAACCAGTCGATTCTAATTGTATAAAAGAATCTAAACTGATAACACCTTCCCCATATACAAGGTCTAAATCCCCTTTTTCAAAAGCGAGTACGCGTGTTTCAGCGTCAGGAATAACTTTGACTTTAATTTGCTCTACACTTGGGAGGTCACCCCAATAATGATCATTACGTTTAAAAGTTGCATATTCATCTACTTTATATTCATCCAATACCCATGGGCCTGTGCCTACTGGTTTTTCTATTCCTTTAGAAGTGTCACCATCTTGAGGAAAACCAGCTTCCCCTAAGAAACGAACTGGACGAACAACAGCTAACTCCTGAATAGTAGGATAATATGGTTCATTTAATGTTATTTTAAACGTATATTCATCAACGATCTCTGTTTGATCGACTTTCGGAATAAAGCCTAACCAATTATGTAAATCTACATTGTTTAATACAGCATCAAAATTCTTTTTCACAGTCTCAGCATTGAAACTTGAGCCATCAGAAAACTTCACATCTTGACGTAAGTTGAATGTATATTCTTTTCCATCATCTGAAACTTCCCAAGATTCAGCTAAATGTGGTTTTAGTTCGCCTCCATCTTGATAGCTAACTAAAGGTTCAAATACCATAGATTGAGCAAACATTTGAGATGGATTGTAGAGATGTGGGTTTAAATCACCTATATCCCTAGGCCAAGCAAAAGTAATCATGTTGCTACTTACACTAGAAGAATCTGAAGACTCATTTCCTGATTCAGTTGCACCTGAACAACCAAGTAAAGTCATAGATAATATAATAATCATTGCAGACATAAATAAAAATTGTTTTTTATGTATTCGATTTAACATAAAACTTCCCCTTCTCATTGAAATTGATAACCATTATCAAATAATAAGATTCAACCGGCTACTTGTCAATAAAATTTTTAAATTTCAGAAAGGAATTAGTCTTTAAATGTTTAGAATATCTGATTCTACGAGATAATTTTAAAAAATCTCTTACCTTACAGAGTTGAGTTCCTACTATAGATTTATAACCTACTAAATTTAATTAAGTGCTCTCAGTTTTTCGTGTAAATTATACAAAAAGCAAATTGTATCTTCACGTAACACAGAAACAAAAAAGAGGCTTCTCAAAAGTTTAATCAACTAATGAGAAGCCTCTTTTATACCCTGATGTTAGCATTTTGTGAGCACAACACTTCAAAATCCTTATATACCAAGGGTTTCAGGGAGCATAAATTACATCATGCGCCCCTAAGGTGAGAGTGTGTAATATCTTTAATATCGTGTGCAAGAAGTGCGGTAAATCAATAACAGCAAATGCATCCATTTAACATTTCCTTTAAAGGAATATTTGTAGGGACAACTGAGGAAGCGATACTCACTTTGCCTAGCTCATTCATTAACACAGCTACCTTACGCCCCTTCTTCTTTTCATAGGATAGAAGTCGAGTTAATAATGGGCTTTTTCCACTCCCTAGAAATCCACTTAGTATGACAACCTCAACTTTTTCCTTCATGCATACATCTCACAGTTACCCTTTGATCCCTTTATACCCTTGTGCATCAACTAATACCTTATCTAAAGCCTGCCAGGCCATTAATGCACAGTTATGTCTTGCTCTTAACTTATGAACACCTTCAAGTGACATCCTTCTTATTTAGTGAAAAATAAAGAATATCCTCATGAATTAGTTCAATATCGTGATTGAATCTGTTAAACCTCCTTTCAGCAACCGCAAGCATGTCTTCACTCCAATCAACACCAGTGACACTTGCCCCATCCTTCAATAGTTTTACAGCCAATCTCCCTGTTCCAATTCCTAAATCTAATACAGATGCCTGATCATGATACGCTGCAAGCCATTGACGGTAGAAGTTTATCCCGCGTTTTCCAACAAAATAATCATAATACTCGGCCTCTAATGATCGATATTTAGGATTAGGCTGTCTTTGATGACGTTCTCCCTGTAATCCACACCTTGAACACAATGTTCTTGCTAATTGATAAAAAGGAGTATTCTCAGGAATGCCGTTCTTTGGATCCCCATGCCATTCATTGTAACGAAACCCACAAACCATACATTGATAATTTCCCATAGGCCTTCCTTTCCTTAGCTCTGCAGCCATCTTTTTAGCTGAAGATCAAAAATCGCTTGTTTCATCCCTGGTGAGACATACATGACTTGTACTTTTTGAGTTAATGGGTGTGTCCATATGGTTGCTTCTACTTGGAAGACTTCCTCTAATAGTTGCTTTGTTAGAATTTCTTTTGGTGACCCGTTTGCTACCAATCTACCGTCCTGCATAACAAGGATCCGATCACAATAAGAGGCTGCTAGATTTAAGTCATGTAGGGCAGTAAGGACCGTCATGTTAGAACGTTTCAATACATCAAGAATATGAAGCTGATGGTGGATATCTAGATGATTCGTAGGTTCATCTAGAATAAAGAAGCTTGACTCTTGGGCAATCGCTCTAGCAATAATGACACGCTGCTTCTCTCCGCCAGACAATGTAGCAAAACTGCGTTGTTCATAACCTTCTAGCCCAACCTGTTTAAGCGCTTCTTGAGCAATGTCATGATCAACCTTTGTTTCTTGGTCAAGTAACCGTTTATGCGGATTTCTTCCCATGAGGACTATATCCAGTATGGAAAAATCAAAAGGAACTGTACTTTCTTGTCCAACGACAGCTACTTTTTTAGCAAATTCTTTATGATGATAAGAAGTAATTGCTTCATCATCTAACATAACTGCACCTTCAGCAGGTTTGAGCACTCTATATAACGTCTTTAAGAGTGTCGATTTCCCACTTCCGTTTGGACCAATTACCCCAACAAATTCCCCTTCGTTTACATTGAAACTGACATCTTGAACAATGGCTTGGTGATTTAATTCAGTAACTAACTCATTAACCATTAATTTCATTTTTCTCCACCTCCACCAAATGAGTACGAGCTTTTCCTTAATAGCCAAATAAAGAAGGTCCCTCCACATAACGCCGTAATAATTCCGATTGGTAGTTTTTGCGGCGCTACTATTGTTCTTGCGATTAAATCCGCCCAAATCAGAAAAACCGCCCCCACTAATGCACTAAATGGAAGCACATATCGATGGTTAGATCCGATCACTAATCGAACCATGTGAGGCACCATTAATCCTATAAATCCAATAGCACCACTAACAGAAACCAATACACCGGTTAATAGAGCTGTTAAAGCAATTATCCATTCCTTTAACCTTTGACTATCTACACCTAAGGTTGCTGCTGCATCCTCTCTCATTAGCATTAGGTTAAGAGGTCTTGCAAGAAGCCTCAGTATAATCAAAGCAAGTATTAGACTAATTAATGGTATAGGTAGCTGTGACCACTTTGCACCTGCCACACTCCCCATCATCTAAAACATTGCATCTCTAATTCCTTCTTCACGTGGAGCGGAAATAACAATATAACTAGTAACAGCTGAAAGCATCATAGATACAGCAATACCAGCCAGCAAAAGTCGAACAGTGGAAATGCGTCCTTGTACCTGCGATAGAATAAACACAAGTAACACAGAAACCAACGCACCAACAACAGCTGCTAATATCACTCGTGGAAATCGAAGCTCCCAAATAATTTGTTGCTCGGCACGTGACCAGTCCGCTATGATATAAGGTTCCATGAACGAAATCTTTGATAAGGTTACCTTCCACACAGTAAATGGGGAAATCGTAACGGCACCTACCATCACTGAGATGGTCATTGATATTGTTAGGATAATGAGCATCCACCATGTTAAGAAAACAGGGGATCTCAGATGAAGACTTGAAGATAAGTTCATCTTTCGCTTAGTAACTTCTAACGTTCCCATTTATTTACCTTTCACCGCTCCTTCTCTTCTGACAAACATAAATCAACCTAGGAGATGCATTTCTCTCGTACCTGCTACCATCATAATCACCAAACGTTTGGATAATCGTAAACCCTACCTCTTCTAACATTGCATCTAATTTCTCGCGTTCATATAACTTCACACGTTCTTCATACTCTCTTAAAGCACCTTGATCTACTACCTTGATCTTCTTTACGATCGTATTGTTTAGAATCATCCGATACTGAAGAATAGAAAGATCATCAATGACATCCTTTGAAAAAGGTACAAGGTAATTTTCTAAGAAAGATGGATTCAAATAATCAAAGACAAAATATCCATTTGTTTTCAGTGCATGATAAGCATTCGCTAACACTTTTATATTCTGTTCATCCTCTTTAAAGTATCCGAAGCTTGTGAAAAGATTAACAACTACATCAAAATCTTCTTTATAATATAGTTCTCTCATATCTAAGCGCACATAATGAATGTCTTTTGCGTACTCTTTCCTTTGGGCATCATTTAATAATGTAGGCGACAAATCAACCCCCGTTACATGAAAGCCTTGTTTAGCAAACCACCTACTATGCCTCCCATTCCCACAACATAGATCTAGTAATAACTGACCATTCGTCGTTGGCACAAACTTCATTAATTGATTTAACTCCTTATGAGCTAAATCATCATTACGATGTTTATAGATTCTTAAATAGTCTTCATTAAAATGTTCTTCATACCACTTCTCCATTTGCCCCTCCGTAAATAGTAATAATTACGATTTTAAAAATATACTTCCCCTAGTTTCTAGTTTCACCTAACCAAGAAGTAAGCTACTTGACGTAGCTACTCTCAGCTCACAACACATTCGTTAAATTGTTTTTCTAGTTCAACCTTATCTAGATTTCTTCCAATGAAAACAAGTTCTGTTTTCCTTTTTTCTCCCTCTTGCCACTTCTTATCAGATTTACCTGTGAACAACATATGTAGTCCTTGAAACACAATCCTTTCTTGCATCCCTTCGATATTCAATATCCCTTTATAACGAAGTAAATCCTCTCCTTTTTCTTGAACCAAGTAGCTCATCCAACGATCTACTTTGCTCATATCAAGGGGTCTCTCTTCTGTAAATGCAACCGAGGAAACACGATCATCATGATGATGGTGATGATGATCATCTAGAAAATGCGGGTTGACATTCAGCTTATGATTAACATTGAATGTATGAATGTTTAAGATGTCTTGCAGATTGATCTGGCAATTCTCGGCATAGAGTCTTTTAGCTGTTGGATTCATTTGGCTGACCCTTGCTTCCAGTTGCTTGATTTCATCCGGATTGATTAAATCTTGCTTATTAAAAACAATCACATCGGCAAAGGCAATTTGTTCCTGAGCTTCGTCTTTTCTATCTAAGTGTTTTGTAATGTGTTTACTATCTACAACGGTGACGATACTATCTACCTCAAACACTTCGCTTAGAATCTCATCAACGAAAAATGTCTGTGCAACAGGAGCTGGATCAGCTAAACCAGTCGTTTCAATAATTACCTGATCAAAATGCACATGTCCTTGTTCCATTGAAAAGTGTAAAGTACGAAGAATTTTAATTAAATCACCACGCACTGTACAACAAATGCATCCATTGTTCATCTCTACTATTTCTTCCTCAGAATCCACAACAAGCTGATTATCAATCCCAATCTCACCA
Organism: Halalkalibacter flavus; assembly: GCF_036663575.1. Classification (NCBI taxonomy): domain Bacteria; kingdom Bacillati; phylum Bacillota; class Bacilli; order Caryophanales; family Bacillaceae; genus Halalkalibacter; species Halalkalibacter flavus. Next base: position 8,330 of record NZ_JAWRVK010000029.1, on the reverse strand, counting down.
AATTCATTCACAATGACAGCTATCTTTTTATTATGTTTTTCAGTCAAAATACGATTAAGTAAGGTTGTCTTCCCAGCTCCAAGATAACCTGTTAATATGGTTACCGGAATCCTTGATTGCTTAGTAAAAACCATTTTCATCACTACTCTCTTAATTTTGTTTAGACACTCTCTTTACCTTTTCCGTGTCTTTAGAGATCGCTTTTGAGATTCCCTCTTCACGTGCAAACCTATCACCCGTGTATATATGACTTACTTTCCCTGTTAGATCTCGATCTAACACAAGTGAATTAACGAAGGTGCTCGCATCCTCTGGCACCAATCCTTTGTACCATTCCCCAGAAGGATACACGACTGCGACACACCGATCATCACACCGCCCATTGCAGCGAGTCCTTGTTGTATGTATAAGTTCATCTAAGTTTCTTTTGGAAATCTCATGACGAATCGCTTGTGTTACATCTTCAGCTCCCCACTTGTTACAACTACTCCCATTACAAAACAGCACATGATGCTTCGTTTGACTAAGATCCCAAGCTGGCACTATATACCACTTCACAAAACGTAATCATTACGATATACAAAACATTCTTACCCTATTCTTTTAAGAATTATTCATCGAATACAGATAATAGTAATCATTACGATTATAGACTTGAAAAATAAAAGCTGTCAATTATAGGTGTAACATTAGAAAAAAGATTGGTACATTCAGATATTCAGAGCAAAAAAATGTATATCGTCATATGACATAAGAAAAAAGACTTCTCATAAGTTCCAAAGAACTAAGGAGAAGTCTGAAATTTATTCACTATGTTAGCATTTTGTTAGCATATTATATAGAAATGCTTATGCAACAAGGGTTCGAGGGGCAGATTACATCATGCCGCCCATGCCACCCATGCCACCCATGCCGCCCATGTCAGGCATGCCGCCGCCAGCGTTTTCTTCTGGCTTATCAGCGATAACTGCTTCAGTTGTTAGGAACATAGCAGATACAGATGCAGCGTGTTGTAGAGCTGAACGTGTAACTTTAGTTGGGTCAACGATTCCAGCTTCAACCATGTTTACCCACTCGCCAGTTGCAGCGTTGAAACCTTGGCCAACTTCTTCGCCTTTAAGGCGCTCAACGATAACAGATCCTTCAAGACCTGCATTGTGCGCGATTTGACGAACTGGCTCTTCAAGAGCACGTAGAACGATGTTCACACCTGTAGCTTCGTCGCCGTCAGCTTGAACTGCTTGAACAGCTTTGATGACATTTACAAGTGCTGTACCACCACCAGCTACGATACCTTCTTCAACTGCAGCACGAGTTGAGTTTAATGCATCTTCAATGCGTAGTTTACGCTCTTTTAATTCTGTTTCTGTTGCAGCACCAACTTTAAGAACGGCTACTCCACCAGCTAGCTTAGCAAGGCGCTCTTGTAGCTTTTCTTTGTCAAATTCAGATGTAGTTTCTTCAAGTTGAGCTTTGATTTGGCTTACGCGACCAGCGATTGCAGCTGCGTCTCCAGCACCTTCAACGATCGTTGTATTTTCTTTTGTTACAACAACTTTTCCAGCGCGGCCAAGTTGAGTGATGTTCGCAGACTTAAGGTCAAGACCTAGATCTTCTGTGATCACTTCACCACCAGTTAATGTTGCAATGTCTTCAAGCATTGCTTTACGACGGTCACCAAATCCTGGAGCTTTTACAGCTACAGCGTTGAATGTACCACGTAATTTGTTCACAACAAGTGTAGCAAGAGCTTCACCTTCAACATCTTCAGCGATGATAAGGATTGGCTTACCTTGTTGTACTACTTGCTCAAGAACAGGAAGAACTTCTTGAATGTTAGCGATCTTCTTGTCAGTGATAAGTACATAAGGGTTATCAAGAACTGCTTCCATCTTATCAGAGTCAGTTACCATGTAAGGAGAAGCGTATCCGCGATCGAATTGCATACCTTCTACTACTTCTAACTCAGTAGAGAAACCTTTAGACTCTTCGATTGTGATAACACCGTCGTTACCAACACGGTCCATTGCTTCAGCGATGATTTCACCTACTTCATTATCAGCAGAAGAGATCGCTGCAACTTGTGCAATTGAAGCTTTTCCTTCGATTGGCTTTGAAATGTTTTTAAGTTCAGTAACTGCAGCAGCAGTTGCTTTTTCAATACCTTTACGGATGACCATCGGGTTCGCACCAGATGTTACGTTTTTAAGACCTTCACGGATCATAGCTTGAGCAAGAACTGTTGCAGTTGTTGTACCGTCCCCTGCAATATCGTTTGTTTTGCTAGCTACTTCAGCTACAAGCTTTGCACCCATGTTTTCGAATGCATCTTCAAGCTCGATTTCTTTCGCGATTGTTACACCATCATTTGTAATTAATGGAGAACCGAATTTCTTCTCAAGAACCACGTTACGTCCTTTTGGTCCAAGTGTTACTTTCACAGCGTTCGCAAGTGCATCAACACCACGTAGCATTGAACGACGAGCGTCTTCACTAAACTTAATATCTTTAGCCATGTTTGTACCCTCCTAGAATTTTTCTATTTTATGTAGAGACTAAGCTCTTTTTTTATTAGCCAATGATTGCAAGAATATCGCTCTCACGTAAGATTAAATATTCTTTGCCTTCGAATTTCACTTCAGTACCTGCATATTTTGAAAAGATGATAGAATCTCCCGTACTTACTTCAAGAGCAACGCGCTCACCGTTGTCAGTCACACGACCAGTACCAACAGCTACCACTTTTCCTTCTTGAGGCTTTTCCTTCGCAGAATCGGGTAACACAATCCCGCTTGCAGTTTTTTCCTCTGATTCAACTAGTTCAATTACAACACGATCACCTAATGGCTTTAACAAGGAAAACACCCTCCTTCAAGATCTACAAATTAAATTTTTATTATTAGCACTCATCACCTTCGAGTGCTAACACAATTATTATAATAAGCATAACTGGGTATATTTGCAAGCATTTTGCAAAAAAAAATTTAAAAATTTGCTGTGCGCTTTCAGGTCCTTTAATATATGTATTTTGTTTAAGAATCAAGACAAGCACATAATCAATTATGTACTTACATACCGTAATAAAAGACTGCTTTCATGTAGGATTTAAAACAAACCTTCATTATCTTTTCCTAATTCAGTATTCTTATTCACATTATATTCGATAATACTTGGGGCTTTCCTTCAGCTTTTCTGTAAAGCTTATGTTAAAATATGAAGATGCGTTTTGAGACTTTTTAACAAAGGGGAATTACACATTGAATAAAAGATATTGGTGGATTCTAATTACATACACATTAATGCAATTTTCAGCTGTACCTGGCGTCTTACTTCTCAGGGAACTCGACATTCCTTTAGAGCGTATACCTGGTATTTGGAGTATGTTCAGTTTTACGACTGGCTTACTTATTATTATCTTATTGCTTTTGCCTGAGATCCGTAATCGTCATGAAGTAAGAGGGCGCTCTTCAAGAGGAGAAGCCATACGTTGGTCCATTATTGGTGTTTTCTTTGTTTTTGCTGCTCAGTATGCAGCAGCATTAATTGAAATGTTCCTTCTTGGGATTGAACCTGGGTCTGAAAACACAGAGACCATTGTAGAATTCGCAAAAGCTTTCCCTGCTTTTATTATTGTTATATCAGTCATTGGCCCTATCTTAGAGGAAATTGTCTTCCGTTTAGTTATATTTGGAGCTCTTTACAAACGATTTAATTTCTGGATTTCAGGGATCCTTAGTTCATTAATTTTCGCCGCTGTTCATATGGATTTCACTCATTTACTCGTATACACAGCTATGGGACTAGTTTTTGCTTACCTATATGTAAAAACAAAACGTATACTTGTTCCGATTATCGCTCATGTTGCAATTAACCTTTTTGTTTCAATTGTTAATGTTTTGTTAGCAGACCAAATTGAAGATTGGATGGAGCAACTCGAACAACTTGAACAACAAACATCACTCATCATTGGAGGATTACTATGAGAGCATCACCGATTACAATGGCGCTCCTCTATTTTTCAATAGGTGTGTTACTAGTATTTTTTGCTATTCAAAATGTGAACACCGCCGGTTGGAATTTTTGGAGCTATTTAATTGTTTCTTTTGCTGCAATTGATTTTATGATTGCCTATCGCTTTTATCGTTTACGAAAAGTGATTAAACAGCTCCAGAAGACAAATAAGAAAAAGAAAGACTAAAGGGGATATTCCCAAAGCACTGAGCGGAGTCGCTGCCATGTTTTAAGCCTTCTATGAGTGGGTTTCTCATAGAAGGCGCGCAGCGAACGGAGCCAGTGCCTCCTTTGTTACTGGCTTTTCGACAACCCCCTAGGCATTTCTTCCTTCGTACTCCCCCTCAAAGAAACACGTGTCTCACAAAAGATAATATTAGGATACTCGTCACTATGACAAAACACACTTTCACCTTGCGTTTGCCGTCCACTACTTACCACCTTCTATAATTTTCATTCCTACTTGTTTTATATGCAGCTTATGCATTTTCATTCGTGCTCTAGTGTCCTTTTCAATAAAAAAAGAGCACTATGCTTTTTGCATAATACTCCTCGAAAACTTTTACCTTGAAGCCAATTTTTCCTCTTGCCTTGCTGCTTTTTCAAGGAAGAATGCTACTGGAATTGAAATTGTTGTGAGAATGGCAATAGCAATAAACCCTTCATTAATTGCATGAAGACTCGCTTCTTCTAACGATCCGAGCGTAATCGCTAATTGACCTCTTCTCACTTCATAGTAAATCGAAACAAATACAATTCCTAAGGCGGAACTCATTTGTCTAATAACATTATTCACTGCAGACCCTCTGGAGATGAGATGACTAGGAATGGCATTCATTCCTGTCGTCGTTGACGGCATACCGCTTAATCCCATTCCGATCCCTCTAATAGCCATCCAAAAGAAAATCACCACTAAAGACGTTTCAAGGCTCATAAACCCGAGCGGAAACGTACCAATAGCAACAACAATAAGGCCTGTAGATACGACTCCAGTTGGCCCTTTCCGGTCAAGAATCCGTCCACCTACACTCATAAATACTCCCGTTAACAAGGCTGATGGCAAAAAGATAAGACCTGTCATAATTGGACCAAAACCATACACTTGTTGAATTAACAATGGAATTAAAAATATTCCCGCAAACAAACCGATAGATGAAACACTCGCTATGATCATGCTATACATATAGGCTGGCACACGAAACAATGCTAAATCTAATAGAGGTTGCTCCTCTTTCTTTTCAATTTGGACAAATACATATAATAGTACAATCCCCACCGCCACTAACGTAAGGTTCATTGGCTCTGTTAAGTGAGCAAGTTCAGACATTCTTCCTAATGCATACAAAATTGCACCGACACCACAAGTAATGGTGATAAACCCGTATTTATCAAATGTAATTTGCTTATTAGCAGTTGTAGTTGGTAAATAACGATACGCAAACCAGATACCAATAAGCCCAAAGGGAACATTAACAAGAAATAAGTAAGTCCAATCTAATGTCTCAAGTAAAAAACCACCAAATGTCGGTCCAATGGTAGGTGCCATCATGGCAGATATGCCCCATACTCCTGTTGCTAAACCACGTTCTTTTCGAGGAAAAGCTTCGAAGATAAGTGCCATAGAAAGGGGCATCATAATTCCACCACCTATGCCTTGAAGCCCTCGGAACATAATTAACGAACTCAGATTCCATGAAAATGAACCAAGTAAGGAACCTAAAACAAAAATGGCTAACCCAAGAATATATAGTTTCTTTTTCCCAAACCGATCACCGAGATATCCTGTAACTGGCACGGTCATCCCCATTGTTACCATAAATATCGTTATAACCCATCCAGTTGCAACCGCATCTGCATTAAACACAGTCATTAGTTGTGGTACAGCTGGATTTAACATGCTATTATTTAAAATCATTGTAAAAGATCCGAGCAGCACAGCTACAACGACCATCCACTTTCCTGACACTTTCATTGTTAGTCACACCATTTCGTTTTTCGAAATACCATAGCTGTATCATAACATAAGTGTTAAAGCAGGAACACTATTTAGATCGACCTATTGCCTTGGCCTTCTAATTAATTTCACCCTAGAAAACAGCAATAAGAGGCAAACCCCTTCTTTCTTTAGAGTCTACCTCTTTTTACAATTAGATGGCTTCTTTTAAATTCGCTCCACCAAAGCCTTTTTCATTGTTTCTATTTTTGAATACGACACTTTTCAAGTATGGCAATACCCACCTATCTCCACCGTAACGACCTGCGTTTGCTCCTGCTGCTAAAATGAACATTGAGATTAATATCATCCACGGGTTAGAAGAAATCGTTCCGGCAAATAAGAATGACATGTTCATCACTACTCCGAAGAAAGCTGCTGCTGATGTGAATACTCCTAATATAAGTCCTAGTCCTACTAATACTTCTCCCCACGCTACCATAAAGCTAAACAGATCGGCGTTTGGAATTGCTATACCCTCTAAAAATGATACGTAGTTTGGATACATTAACGCTTCCCCGCTTATCACTGGGTTAGCAACAGATCCTTGTAAATAGCCTCCTGCGTGAAAATCTCCAGTTACCTTCCCCCATCCTGCTGTTAACCAAGACCATCCTAAATATACTCGTAAGAACAACCATACTCCCGCGACATATTTGTTTTCTCTGAAAAATTGACCGATCATTGTAAGTCCTCCTTTTATTTGCTTTTGTTTGTTCAGAACTTCACATACTTTAGTGAAGAAACTCACTTTTATTGTAGAATCGGCTGTGATAGCTCTTTTTTCTTGTGATTGTTTTCACAACCTTTTCTATATTCATAGTATAGGACAGGACAACCTTTTTGGCTATCCTATTTTAAGACATGTCAAACTATGTTCAACATCTCACAAAACAGTATAAAAAAGAGTGACTTTCATCACAGCGGAAGTCACTCTTTTATGCTTTCTTCTTGTTCTCGTTCTCGTTCCAACCTTTGAACTTTTCGATAGGTTAGATAAGACACCCAAATACTAAATTCATACAGAAGCAATAACGGCAATGTCACCATCAAATGAGACAAAATTTCTGGTGGCGTTATAAAACCAGCTATTACAAGCAAAACAAAATAAGCAAACTTCCTTACCTGAGCAAGTAAACTCGGTGTTAACATCCCTAATCGAGTAAAAAACATTACAATAACAGGAAGTTGAAATAATAATCCAAATGGCAAAGTTACTTGAAAGAGAAACGAAAAGTATTCATTAATCCCATACTGCTCAGTAATTCCAAGTCGTTCTGACAAACTCCCCATAAATTGAACGATAAAGGGGAAAAGAACAAAGTACGAAAACGAAAGACCAGCTATAAATAATATGAAAGCAAACGGAATATAGGCCAATGTAGCCTTTTGTTCTTTCTCATGTAAGCCAGGACTAACAAACGCCCAAAGCTGATACAAGATGACCGGAAATGTGATAATGAGCGCACTTGCAAAAGCAAATGTCATAAAAATCCGAATCGGATCCGTCATCTTAAAAGCATTCATTGGCAAGTCTTGAGCAGTAGGTGTGCTTTGCAAATATGTTATTAACGGTGTAGCTAAAAAGAAGCCGGCAATTAGTGCCACGATGAAGAAGACTAAAGTTATAATAATTCTTCGTCTAAGCTCCACAATGTGGTCCATTACCGACATGTCTCTTTGTTCCATTTATAGACCCTTCCTACTTAGGCTTTATCGTTATCTTTTTTCTTGTTCTCATCTTCATCTGCTAAGCCTTTTGTTGCGTTTTTAAATTCACGTAATGTATTCCCAGCAGCTTTTCCTAACTCTGGTAACTTCTTTGGACCAAAAATTAGTAACGCAACGATTGCAATCAATGCAATGCTGCCTGCTCCTAATCCACCCATAGGTAGCACCTCCTTGTCCTATTTTTCATTATAGAGTGTGTTCAAATAGAAGGCAATGGCTTCGATTCTGTATAAAAAGGGAAAACCACCCTTTTTCTCAGCCTTTTCATAGATGGCAATGGCTTCTCTCACTACTCGTCCGTGTGAGAAAACCACTCACACGTACTTTAAAACATGTAGCGGTTTCGCTCATCGCTTCGATTCTGTATAAAAAGGGAAAACCACCCTTTTTCTTAGCTCTTTCATAGATGGCGATGGCTTCTCTCGCTACTCGTCCGTGTGAGAAAACCACTCACTCGGACTTTAAAACATGTAGCGGTTCCGCTCATCGCTTCGATTTTGTATAAAAAGGGAAAACCACCCTTTTTCTCAGCCCTTTCATAGATGGCGATGGCTTCTCTCGCTACTCGTCCGTGTGAGAAAACCACTCACTCGGA
>NZ_JAWRVK010000028.1:0-59433 GCF_036663575.1 Halalkalibacter flavus | reverse complement strand
TTTTTTTTACCTCCTCTAATAACAATGGCACATCACTGCCTTTTTTTGACGGGGGGTGTCTAAAATGGTGTTTTTTTGACCTTTTGAGACACCCCCGAAGCAATGAGCGGAGTCGCTACATCTTTTAAATGCCTTGAGAGGAGTGGGTTTCTCCTCTCAAGGCGCGTAGCGAAGGGAGCCATTGCCACTCTGTTCCGGACTTTTGGGACAGCCCCGTTCAGGTTTAAAAGTTCGACTATTCTCTCATGCTTTCCCATTCATTAATAGAATTTTCTACAACTTGATCCCAAGAGATTTGTTCAGCAATATACTCTTGTATGTTAGCACCTAAGATGTCTCCCCAAGGATTCGGATACCCCATAAATACCCATCCAATTGTATTTCCTTCAGACGAATATTCATAAATGGTTTGAGACAATGGGTCTGCAATCTTAGTCTCATCAAAGCCTTCATACGCTGGAATAAAGTTTAATTGTGTTAATACAGCCTCTTTTCCTATATCTGATGTGTACAACCAATCTAAGAAGTCTTTAGAAGCTTGAACGACTTCAGGATCCTTGTTGTTATTAACAACCCAATAATTCGGTACTCCAACCGGTAAATGTCCTTCATACCCTTCCATCGGAATTGGCAGAATCCCTATTCCATTTTGGGCAAAGTCAGGATCCATTTCATTCACGGATGGATAAATCCAGTTTCCTTGTTGAATCATCGCCACTCGCTCTAACGAGAAATATCTTTCTACTTGCTGTGAATAGTCAACACTCAAGACAGGTTGAACAGAATAATTGCTTTGAAGATCAACCATTCGTTGTAATTCATCACTTTTCTCAAATTCTAGCGACCCGCTTTCATAGGTTTGTAGCACATCATTATCAAATTCTGGAGCGATATACACATTTGCTAAATGATTTCCCGTTACCCATAATTCGCTTCCCGCTAGTGCGAAGACAGCATCGATATCGAGCTCCTCTTTTTGCTCATCGATCACCTGTACAGCTGCTTCTAGATCTTCAAAAGTAAGTATTTCTTCTGCATGAATACCAGCTTCTTCAAAAATACGTTTGTTATAGATCAATCCGTAACCCTCTAGGTTAAAAGGGAGACCAAATACACCCTCTTCAGTTGTAATCCCATCTAATGTCCCTTCTAGCGCTAAAGAAGCAGCCTTTGTATCCGATACATCCGCCAAATACTGTTGATAATCAGCTAATTCAGAAGGTCCCGCAAGACTAAAAATTTCAGGTTCATCCCCTGCTGAGAACCTCGAACGTAAAGAAGTAAAATAATCAGAACCCCCACCTACTGCAGCAAAATTAATGCTTACATTTGGATTTTCTTCTTCATACTGGCGAGCTAACTCCATAAACTGATCTCTAAACTCAACCTTCCCCTGAAAAATATCGATTGAAATCTGCTCTTCTCCAGCAGCAGCTTCCGGAGATTCTGTCGTTTCACTTTCTGTATCACCACCGCAACCTACTAATAAAGACCCCATTAGCATTGAACCTAGACATAAAGATAGTAATTTCTTTTTCATAAACTCTCCTCCTTAGATACTATAAATCCTTTAATGTGGTATCGGTTTCAACTAATAAACTGGTACACCCCTTTATTAAACAGAATCTATTTGAAATCGGTATATGGTATCGGTTTCAAACGGTTCTATAAAAAATCGCTCTCTTAAGGAGAACAGAAAGGATGTAACGCTTACAAAACAAATTATAGATGGTTTTGGTATCGGTTTCAATAGTTTTTTTACCTTATACCAATCTTATATGTCTCCATCGCAAGAATACCAAGGTCTTTTTTTAATTTTTATAAAGTCTTTAGAGATTATTTAATTCGATAAACTCAGAGCGACACAAGCGAAATAACTGATATGAATTAAAATTCATATCAATTATTCTGTATCGGTTCCATAGCTTATTTAAAACTAACGATATTTTTCCATAGATCCCCTGCTAGTTGAATAGTTTCGTTGCTGCGCAGCAAAAATCATTTATAAATAAAAGAATAGATGCAATTACTGGGTGATCCAACAATTACAACGACAATACGAGATTGCATTTAGAAAAGTGGGGACTGACCCCGTTACCTCGTTTTTCTGTATTTCTTTCGTATTCATCATATTCTTCAACTATATATAATATATTTTGTTAATCGTGAAGAATAAAAAACGTAAACAATGATGCCACTTCTCAAGAAGATGAAGGTACTAACCCAGGAATATCACGATTATAATGGCCCAAGAGGAGTGTATGTTATATGCCTGTTGTAAGACAATCACATGTCGTTTACACCGTTCAGCCAGGCGATACGTTATATGCAATCGCTGCACGTTTTGGCAGTACAGTCCTAGAAATTCAAAGAGCGAACCTACAGGATCCCCGTTTCATCGATCCAAATGTCATTTTTCCAGGTTGGACACTTGTTATTCCTGTCCCTACCGTACGTCCCTTTGACACCACCTATCTTCCAGCCCCTGGAGATACACTTTTTCGGATTAGTCAGCGATTTTCAACACATTTCGATCTTATCGCCGGAGTTAATAGACTCCAGGATCCGAATCTTATTTTTGTTGGGCAGCTTCTCTGGGTTCCAGCCTTCGTGTACGAAATTGAAGTAGGAGATACTCTATTTGGCATTTCCAGACGCTTTCAAATTCCGATAGCAAATATTTTAGCAGCAAACGAAGGACGTCCTGGATTCTCACTTGATTTAATTTTTGTCGGTTTTCGCTTACTCCTTCCACTTCCGTCATCAAGAAATATAGTAGTCACTCATCCTCTTCCAGGGGATATTATTCCAACTAGAGAGCTTGTGGAAGGCTTCGCTCGTGTATTTGAAGCCAATGTATTGATGCAGATTCGGGATGATAACGGGGTGATTGTCTCAGAAGAACGCTTTACAACAGCACTTGAAGGTCCACCTGCATATGGTTATTATTCTGGAACCGTTCTCATCGATCGACCACCTACCTCACCTAGTGGACAATTATGGGTATACTCTCGCAGTCCAGTCGACGGCAGTATTATAGATCTTGTACAAGTAAGAGTTTTCTTTATGTAATGATAGGGATGCTTCACTTGAACCAAAACTTCTAAATGAATAAAAGCAGGAAAACCTTAATTGGTTCCTGCTTCTTCTTTTAAAACTATTTGCGCTACACACTCCACGTGACTCGAATGCGGAAACATATCAACAGGCTGCACTTCCTTCGTCACATACCCACCCTCTTCAAGCACCTTCAAACCTCTTGCAAGAGTAGCCGGATTACAGGATACATAAACAACGCGTTTTGGCTTCATCGAAAGAATCGTTTCCAATAGCTCCGGGTCACAGCCTTTTCTTGGAGGATCGACAACAATGACATCTGCACGTATGCCTTGCGCATACCACCACGGCATAATTTTTTCAGCTTCTCCAACTGCAAAATTTACATTTGTGATCCCATTTAATTCTGCATTTCTTTTAGCGTCTGCAATCGCGTCCGGAACAATCTCCACCCCGTACACATGTTTCGCCTTTTGAGCAAGGAACAATGAGATTGTTCCAATCCCACAATAAGCATCAATCACGATTTCTTGTCCAGACAAATCGGCATACTCAAGGGCTTTATCATAAAGGACCTTCGTTTGATCAGGATTAACTTGATAAAATGAGCGAGCGGAAATGGCAAATTTAATGTCACCAATGTAATCATGAATGTACTCTTCACCCCAAAGTACGTTCGTCTCATCACCAAAAATAACATTTGTCCGTTTTGGGTTGATATTTTGAACGATCGATTTCACATTTGGAATTTCAGCTTGGATTTCTTCAATGACATTTTTCTTATTCGGAAGCTCTTTTCCTCTTGTTACGAGCACAACCATCACTTCATTTGTCACTTTCCCTTTCCGTGCGACAACATGACGAAGTGTCCCGCGGTGCTTTTCCTCATCATAAGCTCGAATTCCGTATTTGTTAGCGATGTTTTTTACAACACGAATGATTTGATCATTCTCTTCATGCTGAATTAAACACTCATCCATGTTGATAATGCGGTGGCTTCTCTTTTGATAAAAACCCGCAATGACAAGGCCTCCTTCTTCTCCGACTGGTACTTGTGCCTTATTTCGATAACGCCAAGGATCGTCCATCCCTAGTGTCGGGTGAACCGTTACGTCTTTTATCCCGCCAATTCTTTCAAGCACGTCTTTCACTTGCTTTTGTTTAGAAGCAAGCTGAGCCTCATAGCTTAAATGTTGAATTTGACACCCCCCACATTGGTGATAGATCGGGCATAGCGGTTCTGCTCGGTGCTCACTCTCTTTTTTAATTTCCAGAAGACGCGCAAAGCCATAACCTTTATTTGTTTTTATTACTTTTATATCAACGAGTTCGCCTGGTAGAGCGTTTGGCACAAATAGTGTGTAGCCGTCTACTTTTGCCACACCAGCTCCTTCATGAGTTAAATCTTCTATTGTCACTTGTAGCTGGTCATTTTTTCGTACAGGTAATGTCTCTCTTTTCATCTCTTCCCGTCCTTCTTCCTCTATTCATGGTAGTTATTGTACCATAGACCAAGGATTACTCGAAATTCGGGTTATCTAAACGCAAAAAAGGTATCTCTAACTACTGCGAGCTTCGAGACACCCCTTCCATTTAAAATATTAACGATATTTTGGCAACCAATCACCATGAGCTTCAATCAAGTCATCACACATAGCAGTGATATCGTCCATTGACAATTCCGAGTTCGTATGTGGATCTAGGAGAGCAGCTTGGTAAACATGTTCTTTTTTCAATGTTGTAGCGGCTTCAATCGTAAGTAACTGCGTATTAATATTTGTTCGGTTCAATGCAGCTAATTGTTCTGGAAGATCTCCAATATAACATGGCATAATTCCATTTCGATCAGCTACACACGGTACTTCGACACACGCATTTTCCGGTAAATTAGAAATTAAGCGTCCCGTATTTAATACGTTGCCCCCAAACTTAAATGGCACATTTGTCTCCATCGCTTCAATAATATACGAGCCATATTCATGAGATCTCTCATGAGTTAATTGCGTGTCATTAACCATTTTCTCACGCATTTCTTCCCACTCTTTGATTTGATTTACACAACGACGTGGGTACTCATCGAGCGGAATATTAAAGCGATCAATTAATTCTGGGTAACGGTCCTTTATAAAATATGGATGGTATTCAGCATTATGCTCAGATGATTCAGTCACATAGTAACCAAACTTATCCATCAACTCAAAGCGCACCATATCATCATGTTTAGTTTTTTGTTTTTCTTTTGCACGTTTTTTAATTTCTGGATAAAGATCTTTGCCATCCTTTTTCACTTCTAATAGCCATGCCATATGATTAATTCCAGCAATTCTTTCTTCTACTCCTGTTGGATCCATATCAAGAGATTTGAATAAATGGTCCGTACAAACTTGAACACTATGGCACAAGCCGATTGTTTTAATGTTTGTATGGCGTAACATAGCACCTGTTAAGGAAGACATCGGGTTCGTATAGTTCAAGAACCACGCATCTGGACAAACTTCTTCCATATCTTTCGCAAAGTCGAATAGGACAGGAATGGTGCGTAAGCTGCGGAATAAGCCTCCGATTCCAATAGTGTCAGCAATCGTTTGACGTAAGCCATATTTCTTAGGAATTTCAAAATCTATTACTGTGCTTGGCTCATACCCTCCAATCTGAACAGCATTAATCACATATTTCGCACCTGTTAAAGCTTCTTTCCGGTCTAAATAAGCCTTAACCTTAATAGATGGATTATATTTGCGAGTTAAGTTCAGAAGCATTTGCTCTGAATCTTTTAATCTCGTTTCATCAATATCATGTAGAGCAAATTCAAACCCATTTAACGCAGGTACAAACATGCAATCTCCTAATACATTTTTAGCAAATATCGTACTTCCAGCTCCAATAAACGTAATTTTAGACATGTAATGTCCTCCTCTAATTTATTAATAGTAGAATAATAGTTTTTTGTTTGTTTTAGCCTTTTACGGATCCTGATGACAGCCCTGCAATAAAGTATTTTTGTAAGATCAGGAATAACACGATCATTGGCAAGGAAGCCATAAGCGCAGCAGCCGCTACTAAGTTAAGATTGTTTTGATTTTCACCAAAGAAACTAGCTAACGTTACGGTTAATGTGTGTACACTCTTATCTTGTAGGAAGAAAATAGCAAACTGGTAATCGTTCCAAATGAATACACAAGATATAATTAAAACAGTTGCTGTTACTGGTTTTAATAATGGAAAGATAATTCTAAAAAAGATTCCAAGTGTACTCGCTCCATCAATTTTAGCTGCTTCTTCTAATTCTTTCGGTATCGTCGAACGAATGAATCCTGCATAAAGAAAGATTGTTAACGGTAGATAAGCAGCCACATTATTAAAGATCGCAATTTCATGCGTATTGACCATTCCCATGTTAACTACGAGTTGATATAACGGTACTAACGCAGTCAAAGGAGGAATAACCATGATTGAAATAAAGATGTAATACACAACCTTGTTTAGCCTCGTTTTAACTCGAGCTAACGGATAAGCCGCCATTGATCCTACAAGAATTAGTAGAATTGCCGCTCCTGCTGTAATAATGATTGAGTTCATAAAAGCATTCGTTAAATTTGCACGCTCCCAAGCACGAGCGAAGTTCTCTAATGTGAAGTAATCAGGAAATAACCATCTCGAGCTAAAGTCATTACTTACTTTTAAAGAAGTCGTAGCAAGTATGTAGAACGGGATGATGTGAATGATGCAAATGATAAATGCTACGATCGTTAGGATCGTTTTTTTTGATTTGCTCAACTTATTCATTATGCCTCTACCTCCTTACGCTTGAAGTAAATGAGAGCTACTAAGCTAATAATTAAAATAATTGTTGCCATTAATACCCCTTGAGTCGCTGCATATCCAGCGTCTTGTCTTCTAAAATAAAGAGAATACATAAACGTCGACATTGATTGTGAGGCATTACCAGGTCCTCCACCAGTCAATGAAATAATAACATCAAATAATTTTAATCCGCCTATTACATTCAAAACGACATTAATCGTAATTGCCGGCGCTAGTAATGGTAGAGTAATCTTTTTAAACTGAGCGAAAGCTGATGCCCCATCAATGGTAGCCGCTTCATAGTAGTCTTTCGATATACTTTGCAATCCTGCTAAATAGATAATCATTGCAATCCCAACAAACTGATATGTGTTAACTAACACAATAATCCATGGATTAAACGATGAATTACCTAGAGCGTTAATCGGCTCAAATCCTAAAAACATTAAAAGATCATTTAATGCTCCCCCTTGGTAAGCAAAGAAAAAGTACCATATATACCCCATAATTAATGGACTAACAATAACTGGTAAATACACAATCGTTCGCGTAAAAGCTTTTAATTTAATACTTTGATTTAATAGCAACGCATAAAGCAGTCCAATTACCGTTTGAAAAACAGTACTACCAATTCCGTATAGCAACGTATTTTTTACAACAAGCCAAGTTGTAGGGTCAGAAAACATCCTTTTATATTGCTCCAAGCCAACCCAGTTATACCCTTGCGAAAACCCATTCCAATCTGTAAACGTTATTTTAATTCCATTGAAAAATGGATAAATAATAAACAAGCTCACAAAACATAAAGCCGGAATATACATCCACATAAGCGAAGATTGTTTCCTCTGTTTTACTTTTGGAGCTTTCTTTGCAACCGCGACTTTCCTTTCCGCTACAGTTTGACTCATATTCTCAACTCCTTTTTATACCATTTTTATCCGAAGGTACCTTGGATTAGCTTTTGCAAGCAGGGATCGTTATTACGTCCCTGCCTACGTTTCTAATTCTACTGATTTCTTAAGCGCAGGTATTCAGATTCCATTTCAGCTGATACTTGTTCAGCTGTCAGCGTATCTGCTAGTAGCTCTTGTCCAGTCGTCGCGTACACATCCCACATTCCACTCGGTAAATAAACCCGATCGAAGTAAGGTTGAATTTGAATATGAGCCCATTTATCATAAAATTCAGTATAATAGTTTTCTGTTTCGACATTCGTTATCCCAGCTGGTAATGATGCTGCTTCCGCTAACTTTTTCGCATTTTCTGGTTGAGCAAGAAACTCAATAAATTGTTTTGCTTCATCTAACTTTTCTGAATCTTTGAAAACTGCAAATGTGTTACGCTCTCCCCCAATCCAACTTGGCTCATCACCTTCCCAGTATGCTGGTACCGGAATCGTTCCTACTTGAATATCCGGATTAAGTTCTGTTACCGCAGGTCCGAAAGCGCCTCCAGCAAATGCAAATGCGATTTTATTTTGCGCCATTAACTCAATTCTCTGAGCTTCACTAGCTGTTAACACGTCTGTATTTAGTAAACCCTGTTCTTGTAACCCTTTTAAAAACTCAGCAAGCGGTGTATAATTTGACCAATCAAACGAACCATCTAATAACTCTTCTTCAAAATTATTATTCTCATCTGTTACTAAGAGAGGAGTAGATAATTGATCAAGTACTTGCGCGATCGTATATTGGTTACTACCAGGAATCCAAAGGGGGGTTACTTCACCATCACTCTTTCCCTTAACTGTTTCCATTGCATCAACCCACTCGTCGAACGTCGTTGGAAGTTCAATTCCATATTCATCTAATAAAGTTGCATTATACATAATGCCATCTTTTGCCTGATTAATTGGAAATGCATAGACTTTGCCCTCTTCATCTCTCAAGATCGGCGCCATTGCTTCGTCGAAATACTCCACCCAATCCATATCACTTAAGTCGGCTGTATACTCACCATATCGATTGATAGCCCATCCATGAGTGTCAAATAAATCAGGAAGATCATTTGAGGCCATCCTCACACGCATTTGATCCTCATACCCTGTACCCGGAAAATTCACATCAACTGAAATTCCTGTTTCCTCTGTAAAGGCAACCGCTATTTCTTCAATCGCCTCTTTTTCAGCATCCTCAGATACTCCAGAGTAAAGCGATAGTGCATTACTCGAACTACCTGACCCAGTAGATTCTCCTCCACAAGCTGTTAAAACCATCGCCCCCATCAAAATACCAGTGAACGTTCTAAATATTCTTTTCATAATGATCCCCCTAGAATTTTTTGGTTTGTTCTACTCGCAATACAACTAAGAGTTATCTACTGTAATCCCCCCAAACTTATAAAGCGCTTTCATTGTTGTGTAAAAAATTAAGAAACAGCATTTGTTGCGCGCTTCGAGTTTATTTTTAGTAAATATAATCATTTTCTTAAGTAAAATAATAACTTATATCATTTACTGATTCAATAGTTTTTTCAGAAATTTTTAGACTTTTATACAAAAAAGAGCCTTTTTAGTAAAAAGCTCCAGTAAACATTACTTATTTATTTGTTCTATCACTCTATACGCGAGCTACTTTCACGTACAATTAATTTAGTTGGGATCTCGAGCTTAAAGGGAATCTCTCTGCCTTCCAATCTATCCATTAGAAGCTTAACAGCAGCCTTTCCCATCTCCTCAGTATACACTTTTACCGTCGTTAGCGCCGGCTGAGTAAAGCTCGCCATCTCCACATCATTAAAACTCACAATACTAATATCCTCTGGGATCTTTATCCCTAGTTCATGGCAAGCCCTCATTGCACCTATCGCCATTGCATCACTTGCAATAAAAAAAGCACTTGGCAAATCTTCTTTCTTGCCTGCTTTTTTCATAGAAGCATATCCATCATTAATAAGGAATTGTCTAGAAATAAACATATACTCAGGATTATAGAGATCTCTTTGTTTCATAACCTCTTCAAATGTCCTATGCCTCACATCCATAATTTTATTATTGCTTTGATCCCTTTCTTGACCACCTATGAATCCGATTTTAGTATGCCCTAAAGAAAAAAGATGTTCCAATGCGACTTTAGTCGCTTTTTCGTGATCAATAATCACAGCATCAAACTGTTCACTTTTAGAAACATAATTAATAAACACAATGTTACGATTAACCCTCTGACTTAATTCCTTCTCATCCTCTTCGCTTATCATCCCTACCACAATGACTCCATCAAGATGATTCATCTGCACATCAGTCACACCACCTGAATAATGACTAATTTTCTTTACTAGCAACCCCTTCTCCGAACATTCACTCTCTATCCCTTTACGGATAGATAAAAAGTACGTATCCTCCCACTCATATTCAGGTGAACAAAACATAACAATACCTATTTCCGTTTCACCAGCAACAGAAGAAACCTTATTATCTGTATAACGCTTCCTAACAGGAACATATTTCAATTCTTTGGCAATCTCCATAATTCGGTCTCTCGTCTCAACCGTAACAGAGAGGTTTTTATCATTATTTAACACTCTCGAAACAGTCGCTGTAGAAACCTTCGCAAGCTCAGCGATATCCTTTATCGTCGCCATCCTCTACTCCCTTTCCCTTTTAGTAAAATAATAAGTAAACATTTTAGTTAAGTGTTTATTTGATTGTAGCATGACTTGCTACCTAACACAATGGATCCTTTGTCTAAAAAAGAAAAACCCTCATAATGAGAGTTTCTGTTTCCTAAAAAAGTTATTATTAATCATCTTCGCTGTTTCCGATCCTTTGGAGTCAGCATTTGAAAGTGTTGATACATATTGACAAACTCAGCTGGTAGTACTCCTCCATACTCACCATCTAAGTTAAGCTGCATATCCCCTTTCACTTGTACTTTAATACGGTTCGCATGAACATACATAACTTTCGGATGGTTAATATGCTCTCCACGGAGCGCTAACGTAGCTAAATGAAGGAACTCAGGGAAGGAGAGCTTCTTAACGATAATAAAATCAAACATCCCATCCTGTAAAGAAGCGTTCGGAGCTAACCTTTCAAATCCTCCAACTGAATTCGTATTTGAGACAAGAAACATCATAATCTCACCTTCAAATAACTTTCCATCATATTCAATTTGAACCATTTGCGGTGACACCTGCGGAAGCTTTTCTAATCCTTTGATGTAATAGGCTAATTGTCCAACAGCTGTTTTCATTTTACTTGGTACTTCATACGTTAACTCAGTTAACGAGCCGCCAGCAGCAATATTTACAAAATAACGATCATTTACACGACCAATATCGATTGGCTCAAAGTGTTCTCCACACAATATATCGCATGCTCTTTCAATATCTCTTGGAATTCGTAATGCACGTGCAAAATCATTCGTCGTACCCGCTGGAATAATTCCTAGCTTCGGTCTTTTCTCTAGAGCAGCTAGTCCATTTACTACTTCAAAAATGGTCCCATCTCCACCTGCAGCAATGACCAAATCATATCCATTCTCTCCAGCTTTTTTTGCTGCTCTTGTCGCACAACCTTCTCCTGTCGTTGCATGAGCCGAAGTTTCGTACCCTGTTTTTTCAAGTCGTTCTAAAATATAAGCTAAGCTTTTCCGGATTTGTTCACGTCCAGATGATGGATTGTAGATAAGTCGAGCTCTTTTCATTGTAGATCCCCTACTTTTTATCTTAGTCATTCTATTCTTTGTCAAATTCACTGCTTGTATTGTACATTACTTAAAGCCTATTCAGCAAATAGCGAAACTTGCATAAGAAAATACGTGACACATAGAAAGAAGGGTACTAAAAAAGGTATTCACTACCTTTTCAGCACCCTCTATAAGACTTTATTGCCCAGATTATTTTATACGTTTTAGCGCTTCTTAATCTCTTCTAGTAACAATTTATTTACCATAGGAGGATTCGCTTTCCCTTTTGAAGCTTTCATGATTTGTCCTACAAGGAAACCAATTGCTTTTTCTTTCCCATTTTTATAATCCTCAACAATATTAGGATTGTTATCTAGGACTTCCGTTACCATCTTCAAAAGCGCGCCTTCATCAGAAATTTGCACAAGCCCTTTATCTTTTACAATTTGCTCAGGATCTCCACCTGATTCAATCAACTCTTTGAATACCGTTTTAGCAATCTTAGATGAGATGGTTCCCTTTTCAATCAGTTGAATCATTTTCGCAAGTCCTTCTGGAGTAAGAGCAACATCTTGAAGCTCTTTTTGCTCAGCATTTAAATAAGCTGATACTTCTCCCATCAGCCAGTTAGACGCTTGTTTTGCTCCTGCACCTTGTCCAACGGTTTCTTCAAAGAAGTCAGACATTTCTTTCGTTAATGTTAGAACAGCTGCATCATACGCTGGTAAGCCTAAGTCTTCTACATAACGCTTTTTACGAGCATCAGGAAGCTCAGGAATATCGGCACGAACACGCGCTTTCCATTCTTCATCAATATACAAATCAACAAGATCAGGCTCTGGGAAGTAACGATAATCATCGGAACCTTCTTTTACACGCATTAACAGCGTCTTGTTAGCCGCTTCATCGTAACGACGTGTTTCTTGTTCAATCACACCACCAGATAGAAGAACTTGCTCTTGACGCTTCTCCTCGTACTCAAGCCCTTTACGAACGAAGTTAAATGAATTTAAATTCTTTAACTCTGTCTTTGTTCCAAATTCCTCTTGTCCTACAGGACGTAAGGAGATGTTCGCATCACAACGAAGCGATCCCTCTTCCATTTTACAGTCGGATACACCTGTATATTGAATGATCGCCTTAAGCTTCTCTAAATACGCGTACGCTTCTTCAGGTGTACGAATATCTGGCTCAGACACAATTTCAACTAACGGCGTTCCTTGACGGTTATAATCAACAAGGGAGTATCCACCGCCAGAGTGTGTTAATTTCCCTGCATCTTCCTCCATGTGTATACGCGTAATCCCAATTCGTTTTTTCTTACCTTCTACTTCAATTTCAATCCAGCCATTTTCACCAATTGGTTTATCAAATTGAGAAATTTGATATGCTTTCGGATTATCTGGATAAAAATAGTTCTTACGATCAAACTTTGTATCAGTTCTTACTTCACAGTTCAATGCCATAGCCGCCTTCATAGCAAATTCAACAGCTTTTTTGTTTAAGACTGGCAATACACCTGGATACCCAAGGTCAATGACACTCGTGTTTGCATTTGGCTCAGATCCGAAGTGGTTCGGACTTGCTGAGAATATTTTCGATTCTGTCTTTAATTCTACGTGGACTTCAAGCCCAATAACTGTTTCGAAACTCATCGCTCGTCTCCCCCCTACAACGCCGGTTTTTGCGTGTGATAGTCTGTTGCTTGCTCAAATGCATGAGCCACACGATAAACAGTGCTTTCATCAAAATGTTTCCCAATAATCTGAAGTCCAAGTGGCAAGCCATCCTTGAATCCACAAGGAACAGAGATTCCTGGAACGCCAGCTAAGTTAACTGGAATGGTTAAAATATCATTTGCATACATCGTTAACGGATCTTTTGTATTTTCACCAATTTTAAACGCTGGTGTCGGTGTTGTTGGTCCAATAATCACATCATAATTTTCAAATACTTTTTCAAAGTCTTGCTTAATCAATGTACGTACTTGTTGGGCTTTTTTATAGTAAGCATCATAATAACCAGAGCTTAATGCAAACGTTCCAAGCATAATACGACGTTTCACTTCATCCCCGAAACCTTCTGCACGTGTTTGCTTATACATTTCAATAAGGCTCTCTGCATTATCAGTACGATAACCGTAACGAACGCCGTCAAAGCGAGCAAGGTTCGCTGATGCTTCAGATGAAGAAAGTAAATAATACGTTGCAAGTGCATATTTGGAATGCGGAAGCGATACTTCTTCCCATGTTGCTCCTTGCGCTTCAAGCACCTTCAAAGCATCCAGCACAGATTGCTTCACATCCTCCTCGACACCTTCTCCAATATACTCTTTCGGAACAGCAATCTTT
Source organism: Halalkalibacter flavus (assembly GCF_036663575.1). Taxonomy (NCBI): domain Bacteria; kingdom Bacillati; phylum Bacillota; class Bacilli; order Caryophanales; family Bacillaceae; genus Halalkalibacter; species Halalkalibacter flavus. The sequence continues at coordinate 45,596 of NZ_JAWRVK010000028.1, read as the reverse complement.
AATCCTTTAACATCACCCGTTAAAGCTGATAAGAAATCAGGCACTTCAACATTCGCGGACGTTGAGTCCATTGGGTCAACTCCTGTAATCGTCTGAAGAAGGTACGCATTGTCTTCTACATTACGTGTAATTGGTCCAATTTGATCGAGTGAGGAAGCAAACGCAACAAGACCAAAGCGGGATACTCTTCCATATGTAGGTTTTAATCCAACAACTCCACAAAACGCAGCTGGTTGACGAATCGAACCACCTGTATCTGAACCTAGCGAGAACGGCACTTCACCTGCTGCTACAGCCGCAGCTGAACCACCACTAGACCCGCCAGGAACCGTTTCTAGATTCCACGGGTTTTTCGTTTCTTGAAAAGCGGAATTTTCCGTTGATGAACCCATGGCAAATTCATCCATATTGACCTTCCCAATTGTGATAGCCTGTGCGTCTCTTAACTTCTGAACAACAGTCGCATCATAAATCGGATCAAAGTTTTCAAGAATGCGGCTTGAACAAGTCGTACGCAACCCTTTTGTAACAATATTATCTTTCACACCGATTGGCATACCAAATAAAAGACCACGCTCACTGCTTGTGCTAAGTGCATCATCTAGCTCTCTTGCATAGGCACGTGCCTTTTCTTCATTTAGTGTAACAAACGCTTTAACTTTATCATCAACTTCAGCAATACGCTTGTATGATTCATCAACAAGATCAGAGACTTTTACTTCTTTTTTTTGAATCATTGTATGAAGCTCTGACATCTTATGGTCAAATAATGACATGAAGCTTGTCCTCCCCTATTACTCTATAATTGACGGCACACGGATTTGCCCGTCTTCATGATCTGGTGCATTTTTTAATACGTCTTCAACTGGCAAGCCCTTTTCTGGCTTGTCTTCTCTAAGTACATTCTTCATATCAAGAACATGCGTTGTAGGCTCCACACCCGTTGTATCAAGTTCATTTAACTGTTCAGCAAAAGTAATAATCGCATCCAGTTGTTCTGTAAACATTTTTGCTTCATCTTCCGTAATAGCAAGTCTGGCTAAGTTCGCTACATGCTTCACTTGCTCCTCTTGGATTCGTGACATAATCTTTCACCCCCGAAAAAATTCGATCATTTTGACAATATGATTAATAATACCAAATAACCCTTCTATAGGCAACAAAGCTCACCATTCTAAACACCCATTCAATATGTTAAAAACCCCTCACTTTAGATCTCTAAAGTGAGGGGCTTATACTAATTATAATATGCTTGTTTTTGATTGCTCAAATTCTTCTATCATCTCGCTTGAAGGCTCCTCACCGACATAACTAAAGGCCATTGCGGCAATCCACGCTAAAATAAAGCCAGGAATAATCTCATATAGACCTAAAATTGGAAACTGTTCTGGTGATAAACCAAACCAGCTTTCAAGCTCTGCCCAAATGATCACCGTAAGTCCACCGACAATCATCCCAGCTAAGGCTCCATTTCTCGTCATTCGTTTCCAGAACAATGCTAAAATTAAGACTGGACCAAAGGCTGCTCCAAACCCAGCCCATGCATAACCAACTAAATCAAGCACTGTGCTTTCTGGATTATAAGCTAGCGCAATAGCAACAAGGGCAATCACAACAACACCAATACGCCCTACCCACACTAACTCTTTTTGACTAGCTTCTTTACGAATAAATCCTTTATACACATCTTCAGCAAGAGCACTTGAAGATACAAGAAGCTGAGAATCAATCGTACTCATGATCGCTGATAAAATCGCAGCTAATAAGAAACCAGCGACCCATGGATTAAAGAGAACTTGTGTAAACATAATAAACAAAGTTTCATGTGACCCGTCTGGCAACGCTTGGCCTCCTGGACCATTCGCAGAAAAATAAGCAATCCCTACAAACCCAGTAAAAATAGCCCCAAATAAAGCAAGCACCATCCAAGTCATACCAACAGCACGTGCTTTTGGAATTTCATTGACTGACTTCACAGCCATAAAACGTGTCACGATATGTGGCTGGCCAAAATAACCTAATCCCCATGCAAGCAACGAAACGACACCAATAAACGTTGCTCCTTGGAACGCATCTAAATAGGCAGGATCAATTGCTCCAACAGCATTTACAGTTTCACTCCAGCCTCCCATTTCAGAGACCGCGACGAGCGGTACAATAATTAATGCTAGGAACATAAGAATTCCTTGGAAAAAGTCCGTCCAACTTACCGCAAGAAAACCACCTAAGAATGTGTATGAAATAATCACAATCGCACCAATCCAAAGTGCTTGCGTGTATGTCATTCCAAATGATGCTTCAAAAAGAAGAGCACCACCAACAAGTCCTGAAGAAGTATAAAAAGCAAAGAATACTAATATTACAAGTGCTGATATAATCCGCAATATTTTTGACTTATCATGAAATCGATTCTCAAAAAAATCTGGCAGCGTAATTGAATCATTCGCTACTTTTGTATACTTTCGAAGACGTGCTGCAACAAACTGCCAATTTAAATACGCACCAATAGCTAATCCTACAGCTATCCAAATTTCACCCATACCACCAATGTACATTGCTCCTGGCAATCCAAGCAATAGCCAACTACTCATATCTGAAGCGCCCGCACTTAACGCAGCTACACTTCCGCCTAATCGCCTTCCACCTAGTACATAGTCTGAAAGATTACTTGTTAGCCGATAGGCTGCTATCCCAATGGCAAGCATCCCTACTAAATAAATAATAAACGTTATAATTGTGGCTAATTCCAAGTTTACTCACTCCTTCTCATAAATAACGACACGAACGATAAAATAATTAATAATGGCATTGGAATAAATAGCAACAGCCATGTTGCTGTCGTTAACCCATATTCCATCTTTTCACCTCCTTCTCACGCTATATGCAAGAACTATGCACGTACATCTCCTTACATGACATAAACAAATGTTTGTTTTATTTTTTGGACACGCTATATATCATAACACGAAATAAAATTCAGAACATTCACTTACATCCCCTACTTTGCTAACAATGCATAATTATCCATTGAGATGTTTATTGTAACCGGTTTTTTTGATATATAATAATAGATTATACAAACTAATTAATCTTCATTAATTTCTTTAGTGCTTTAAATGAATATAAAAAAAATGCCTCAAAAAGTCAAAAAATAACTTTCGAGACATCTCTTTCATTATAATTTATTTTTTATCTTGACCCTTTTACATAAGGTTTTCCAATCGCTTTTGGTGCATCCGCGCGTCCTACGAAACCAGCTAATGCTAAAATTGTTAACACGTATGGTGCAATCAACAAAAAGACAGAAGGAATATTAGCTAATCCCGGTATTTGCGCTCCTGTAATACTCAACGCTTGTGCTAATCCGAAGAATAGAGCTGCACCCATCACACCAAGAGGATTCCACTTTCCGAAAATCAATGCTGCTAATGCCATAAATCCTTGGCCCACAATAGTTGTCCCAGAGAAATTCCCTGCTACTGTAACGGCAAAGATTGCTCCTCCCAATCCAGCAAAGGCTCCACTGAGCATAACTCCGATGTATCTCATTTTGTTTACATTAATCCCCATTGTATCTGCTGCCATTGGATGCTCTCCGACCGACCTAAGCCGTAATCCAAATGGCGTGTAATAGACGACATAATAAACAATAAAGACCAATGCTAGTGCAATATAGGAAGTAATATAGGCATTTGCAAAAAGCAGAGGACCAATAATCGGGATATCACTTAAAACCGGCACATCGAAACGATAAATTCGATTGCGGATCGCGTCTGTTTGACCTTTGTTATACATTAATCGAACTAAGAAAACAGTTAACCCAACAGCTAGGAAGTTTAATGCAACACCACTGACAATTTGATCAGCTCGAAATGTAATCGAGGCAACGGCATGGAATAACGAGAAAATGGCCCCTATTAAAACGGCAGCGAGTAACGCAATCCAGGTAGAAGCAGGACCAACTCCCATGCCTTCAAGTGTCAATGTCATAACAATTCCTGTGAATGCCCCTACGACCATTAATCCTTCAAGGCCGATATTAACTACCCCTGCCCGCTCACTAAACAATCCACCTAATCCAGTCAAGATAAGAGGAGCTGCGGCATAAATAGCTGCTGGAATAACAAGTGCTAAAACCTGCATTAAATCCATTTAAATCCCCTCCTTCTTGATACGGTTCATGATCCAGCGAATAAGATAGCTTGATGCAACAAAGAAAATGATCAACGCTATAACTATATCAACTAGTTCGGTTGGCACACCTGCTCTTGACTGCATTGTAATTGCTCCAACCTGTAAGCCACCGAATAAGAAAGAGGCAAGTAAAACCCCAACGGCTGTATTGGCACCTAATAATGCTACAGCAATCCCGTCAAAACCAACACCTGAGAAACCAGAGAGAATACTCATGTATCCATACGTCCCTAACCCTTCCATCGATCCAGCAACACCTGCAAATCCCCCGGATATCACCATAGATAGAACAATATTTCTTTGTACATTCATACCCGCATACATGGATGCATGTTGGTTAAAACCAACTGCGCGAAGCTCGTAGCCTTTTGATGTTCTCCAAAGAATAAACCACATGATTATACATCCAAGCAACGCAACGATAAATCCGTAATGTAATCTTGAAAAATCTGTTAACGACTGTAAAAATGACGAAGCAAGTGACGCCGATGGAGAGATCGTCTCCGTTCGCTCCCCAGGTACTAGTAAATACGCTCGAATAAGGTAATTAACTGTATACAAAGCAATATAGTTCATCATGATTGTAACAATAACTTCATGAACCTGGAAACGAGCTTTTAGAAAACCTGGAATGAAGCCCCACATTGCCCCAGCTAATGCCCCAACTAAAATAGCTAGTGGAAGATGGATAATTGCTGGTAGATCAAATATGATTCCAACATAGACAGAAGCAAGCCATCCAACAATTACCTGTCCCTCTACTCCAATATTAAAAAGACCTGTTCGAAAAGCAAAAGCAACAGCCAGTCCGGCTAAAATTAACGGAGTCATGGAGCGGATCGTTTCACCAATGTAATAAGTTTCACTGAAGATTCCGCTTAATAGGGCCGAATAACCTAAAACAGGATTATATCCACTAACAAGCATGACGATCGCACCAATTAATATTCCTAAAGATACAGCTATTAAAGGTACGGCCAATGATACTAATCGTCCTTTAGGAAACAATTTATTCACCATGTGGCTCACCTTCTTTCTCTTTCTTTCCTCCAGCCATAAGCAAACCAAGCTCTCTTTCGTTCGTCTGATCAGCATCGACAATTGCTACTATTTCCCCTTCATACATAACAGCAATCCGGTCACTTACATTTAAGATCTCATCTAATTCAAGCGACATTAATAGAACAGCTCGACCTTTATCACGTTCAACGACAAGACGTCGATGGATCGATTCAATCGCCCCAACGTCTAAGCCTCGAGTTGGTTGTGCCGCAATTAAAAAGTCAGGTGAGCGATCTACTTCACGGGCAATAATTGCTTTTTGTTGGTTCCCTCCAGATAACGCTCTTGCTGGTGTATATTCACTCGGAGTTCTCACATCAAAATCTTTTATTAAAGCCCTTGCTTTCTGATAAATTTCAGGATAGCTCAGAGCACCACTCCTAGAGTATGGTTTCTGGTAATACGTTTGTAACACAATATTTTCCCCGATTGTAAAATCAAGGACTAACCCATGTTTATGACGATCTTCAGGAATATGTCCAATCCCGGCTTCTGTTACTCTTCGTGGCTTCATATTCGTTATTTCTTTTCCATTTAACAAAATTGAACCAGACTCAGCTTTTTTCAACCCAGTAATAGCCTCAATGAGTTCCGATTGGCCATTGCCTTCGATTCCAGCTAATCCAAGGATCTCTCCTGCTCTCATATCTAAATTTAATTTATTAACAGCATCAACTCCACGAGAGTCCTTTACGACAAGATCCTTCACACTTACAACAACCTCTTTCGGTTGCGCCGGATCCTTCTCTACTCCAAAATTAACTTCCCTACCAACCATCATTGAAGCAAGCTTATCCGGATTCGTTTCACTGACATCAACAGTTCCAATACCCTTTCCACGTCTTATTACCGTACAGCGGTCACAAACAGCCATAATCTCTTTCAACTTGTGAGTAATTAATATGATTGACTTACCTTCTTTTACTAACTTTTTCATAATACCGATCAACTCTTGAATTTCTTGAGGAGTTAATACAGCCGTTGGTTCATCAAAAATTAAAATATCAGCACCGCGATATAACGTTTTTAAGATTTCTACCCGTTGCTGCATGCCAACAGAAATGTTTTCAATCTTAGCATGTGGATCCACACGTAACCCATATTGATTAGAAATTTTCTCTACTTCTTTTGCAGCTTTTTTTATATTAATTTTGCCGCCTTTTTTCGGTTCATTTCCTAAAATGATATTTTCTGTTACGGTAAACTTCTCAACAAGCATAAAATGCTGATGAACCATTCCTATCCCAAGTCTGTTGGCAACATTTGGATCGGTGATTCTCACTTTTTCTCCGCGTACAACAATTTCGCCCTTTTCAGGTTGATACAAACCAAAAAGAACATTCATCAATGTTGATTTCCCAGCTCCATTTTCACCTAAAAGAGCATGGATCTCGCCCTTCTTTACTTGGAGCGTTATGTTATCATTGGCCACAATTCCAGGAAACTCTTTACGGATGTTATTCATCTCGATGACATAACTCACTTGTAACCACTCCTCACATCTATGTACTCTAGAATATAACGATCAACTTGCAGGCTCCTACTTCTTCTTAAACAAAAAGAGGCAATGAAGGATTGGGCAAACAGCAATCCTTCATTGTCCCTTCTGCCTGCTAGTACATATCATACTTAAAATAAAAGGCTAGTAATCACTAGCCTTTTTATAATTCATTAAAGGGATGAAAGATACTCTTCATATTCCTCATCTGTTTGCGGTACTGAAATTTCACCAGCTTGAATTTGATTTAAGAAATCAACAACAGCTTCGAGTGCTTCTTCAGACATGTTATCTGTCGATGGGGCAATCCCTACCGCTTCATCCTCAAGTCCATATTCAAGGATTTCTCCACCCGGGAAGTCTCCGGCCATTGTACGTTCAGAAACTAAATATACCGCTCTATCAACACGTTTAACCATCGAAGTTAATGTAACGGATTGACCTTCATCGCCATATTCGCCTTCTTCATGTTGGTCACGGTCTACACCAATAACCCAAACAGGCTCACCGTTACGAGCACGGTTAATCGCTTCTGTAAAGACACCATTCCCTGTTCCACCAGCTGCTTGATAAATAATATCTACACCTTGGCTGTACATTGTGTTTGCAATTTGTGCTCCACGTTGCTCATCATTAAAGCTTTCTGCATATTGCACTTCAATTTCTGCATCTGGATTTACTGCCTTCACACCAGCTTTAAAGCCATTTTCAAACTTTTTAATTAGAGCACCTTCAACTCCACCGATAAAACCAACTTTATTTCCAGCTGTTTGAAGACCAGCGGCTACACCTACAAGGAAAGAACCTTCATGCTCACTAAATGTAACATTTGCGATATTAGAGATCGTTTGTCCCTCTGCATCTGTAACAACAGAGTCAACAATTGCTAACTGCGCATCTTCAGCTTGTTCTGCAATGGTACGAATTGCATCTTCCATTAAGAAACCAATACCCCAAGCAAGATCAACATCTTCACGTACTAAATTACGAAGATTCGGTTCAAAGTCTGCCATATCTCCAGATTGTAGGTAACGATAACCTGTACCTTCTTCTAAGCCCATATCTTGGCCAAACTCAACAAGACCTTCCCAAGCAGATTGGTTAAATGATTTGTCATCAATTCCCCCAACATCGGTAACCATCGCTACTGTAAAGTCTGCAGCTTCGGTTGCTTCTTCTCCAGCAGCATCCCCTGTTTCAGGTACTGGCTCGTCAGCTGCTCCACATGCTGATAGAGCTACAACTGTAGCAGCCGTCATCGTTAACGTACGTAACCACTTTTTCATGTAAAATCCCCCTTTTTTCTATTCCGTGCGAACGCCTTCATTTGGTCCGGACACACTTGTCTATACTTAGTAGACATCTAGTTCTCTGCATAGGTTTTCACGATGCTTAAGTTCTATTCCTATTTGGCTAAAATCTGTTTGCCTACTAGTAAAATCATGTTGTTATGTATTGGTCCAAATTAATAATCAAGGCACCCTTTGTCAGACATCTGACATCCTACAAGTTATGGAACGAAATAAATATATCATGTACATTACAATTAATAAATAGTTTTTTTAAGTAAAATTCTCTGTTATTCGACATTTTTTCACATTGGCACGAAACCTCACAAATTCATTTACAGTCAAACCGAGCTCCATTATAATGATGGTTTTTCTCTTAAACAAGGAAAAGGACTTTGCTAACCCCTTAAAGGAGTCGACAAAGTCCTTTTCCTTAATCAAACACATGAATAAATGGATCATCATTCGGATTTTGAACAACAATAGCTTCTGTATTTCCAGAAACAGAAGTGATCGTTACACTCACTTTATAATTTGCTTGAAATCTTTGCTGAATTTGACTTGCTACATACTGTGACAATGCAACAATTTCTGCTTTTCCTTGGAACCTAAGCGGTATTTCAATTTGCAATTCTTGAATTTGGTTATCAACATATCGGCCTTTTCCAACTACACCGATAAAGTTATCAAAAAACGACTGTACATCATCTTTAAACCGTTGGAATTGGTCAGCTTCATTACGAGCTTCTTGGTTGGCTTCACTTGATGGGAACAAGTAATAGCGCTCATTGATACGTTGCCATCTTTCAAGATCACTTCTTGGCTCAGCTTTAGACCTTGCTATAAAATGACCTGGGATCACAGACTCACGAGGTTGTTCTCTGAAAAGAGCAAAGACAATAGGAATATCCTGAAATGCTCCTTCTTCCATCATATCTGAACGAAGTCTTGCTAAAATTTCATTTGCAATCTTTTGTCCTTCTCGTTCAATTACATCGTCCGGAATCGGTAGTTCATAACGGTTATATCGCCCTTGGTCATCCTCTACTCGAAAGTTATAAACACTATTCATCGAAAGCCCAATCACAATTCCACCGAGGTTCAATTGACCATTTTCATTTTCCACAAGATAGTTATGTTCCAAAATATGGGATAAATAACGTGGTTGACTTTCTTCCCGCTCTCGCATCGTTGCCCCCTCACCAAGGGGTGGATTTATACCTTGGGGGTTATCCTCTTCATGATACCTCATAAGCCAACTATTTAACGTATTCCTTTTAATAAACTGTCCTTCTCTAAAGAAATAATTCTCTTGGTCAAAATACTCTTGGGCAATTCGCGTTAATCCAATTTCAAGCTGCCCTAAATCAAGCCGATTGTATACAACTGCGTTTCCAAATCCTCTCGATTCCCCGTGCTTATAAGCTCCATCATATAATACACTTTGATAATAATTATCAGGAGTAATAATTTGTGGCACAACTTCTACTACTTGTTCATCCTGATTTTGATCTGTTTCCTCTAACATTTGTTCCTCTTCTTGAGGTGTTATAGGAAAACACCCTGACAATAGCACAAGGAGCAAAAAAGAAATTCCCCACTTCTTTAGCATACAATCTCCCTCCTCTCTCTTACTCTCGTTTACTTATTGACCGCTTCAATAAGCTTCTCTTCATCCCAAATCTCAATATTTAATTCCTCAGCCTTCGTGCGTTTAGACCCGGCATCTTCTCCAGCAATGACTAGATCTGTTTTCTTACTCACACTTCCTGTCACTTTTCCACCAAGTGCTTCTATCTTCTCTTTCGCTTCACCACGCGTAAGCTGCTCAAGCTTTCCTGTTAAGACAACCGTTTTTCCTACAAACAGGCTATCAGAGACTTCTGATTCAGAAGGAGCTTTAAGCCCTTTATAATTCATATTTACTCCCAATGACTCTAGCTCGTTAATTAACTCTAACACTTCCTGTGTAGAAAAATAACGTCTAATCGACGCAGCCATTTTTTCACCGATTTCATTTACAGCTACTAACTCTTCTTCTGTCGCCTCAACTATTTTATGGACCGTTTCAAATTCCATCGCTAGGGTTTTTGCTGCTTTCGCTCCAACAAAACGAATTCCAAGACCGAATAAAAGTCTCTCAAGTGAATTATCCTTTGTTTTTTCAATTGCTTCAAGCAAATTGTCTACAGATTTTTCGCCCATTCTTTCTAATTGCAACAGCTCATCTCGGTTCAATTTATAAATGTCAGCGACATTACGAACAAGATCATGTTCAAACAATTGACTGATCACTTTTTCACCTAAACCATCAATGTTCATTGCATTTCTTGAGACAAAGTGAATTAACCCTTCCCGAATTTGAGCGGGACATTGCGGGTTAATACACCTTAACGCCACTTCTCCTTCTAACCTAACGAGTTCACTTTCACAAGCTGGGCAATGTGTCGGCATATGGAAATCGCGTTCGCTTCCATCTCGTAATTCAGCTAATACATTCACCACTTCAGGGATAATATCTCCTGCTTTCTTTATGACGACAGAATCCCCAAGTTTTAAATCCTTTTCTCGAATTAAATCTTCATTATGAAGCGAAGCTCGTTTTACTGTTGTACCCGCAACGGTAACTGGTGTTAAAAGAGCAGTAGGTGTCACAACACCCGTGCGTCCGATGCTCAATTCAATATCCTCAAGCTTTGTCACAACTTCTTCTGCTGGGAATTTAAATGCCGTTGCCCATCTTGGACTTTTGGCAGTAAATCCCAATTCTTTCTGTTGATTTAATTTATCAACTTTAATGACAATTCCATCAATGTCATATGGGAGATCTGCTCTTTTTTCCACCCATTCTTCTGTATAAGCAATCACTTCTTCAATATTAGCACAATGCTTGCTTTCCTGGTTCACACGAAAGCCAAGCTCTTGCAAGTACTCAAGCCCTTTCATGTGCGACTCAATTTCCCTATCCTCCAAAGAACCAATGGCATAAACAAAGATAGAAAGATTACGTTTAGCAGCAAGCTTCGGATTCAATTGTCTTAATGAACCAGCGGCAGCATTACGCGGGTTAGCAAACTTCTCCTCCCCAGCTCTTTCTTTTAACTCATTTAATGCTTCGAATGAACCTTTGGGCATATACGCCTCTCCTCGTACTTCAATCGTTACAGGTTCACTTAAACGAAGGGGAATGGCTGGAATCGTTTTAAGATTTGCTGTAATATCCTCACCAACTGTTCCATCGCCACGTGTAGCTCCACGAACAAATTTCCCATTCTCATACGTTAGCGATACAGCCAAGCCATCTATTTTTAGTTCACAGCTATACGTAATATCATCGCCAACCAATTGTTTTACACGACGATCAAAATCAAGTAAATCACTGTCTGAAAAGGCATTACCTAAGCTAAGCATCGGAATACGGTGTTCGACCTTTTCAAAGAATGGCAACGGCTCTCCACCTACTCTTACGGATGGAGAATCCTCACTGAAAAATTCAGGGTATTCCCCTTCAAGTTTCAATAGTTCTTGCATAAGATTATCGTATTCCGCATCAGAAACTAGCGGCTTATCTAGAACATAATAATGATGGCCATACTCTTCTAACAACTTCCTAAGTTCCTCTATTCGTTTCTCAGCCTGTAATTGCTCCATTGCTTTCGTCCTTTCTTTCACAATCAAGAGTGACTGAAACGATCGTCAGTCACTCTTGAATAAAATTACTGTTTTGTAATGGGGGCAAACTTGGCAAATAATCGCTTCACACCTGTTGGATTCGGGAACGCAATATCTAACTCGAGAGATTCGCCCTCACCTTTTAGACTGACAACCGTCCCAACTCCCCACTTCTTATGCGCCGCTTTATCACCAACACTCCACGAAAAGCTTTCTCCACCTGTTTGCACCGTTCTCGGTCTTTCAATCGTTCTTGAACGTTGCACCTGAGTTGGGCTCTTGCGTGATGTCTTCATCCAATCTGGCGCTTGCTTCTCTTCATTTAAAGGCTCTAAGCACTCCTGTGGAATTTCAGCAATGAAACGTGAAGGTGGATTCGAACTTGTCCGACCATACATTGTCCTTAGCCTTGCATTCGTTAAATACAGCTGTTTCTCAGCCCTTGTAATACCAACATAAGCAAGCCTTCGCTCTTCTTCCATTTCCTCTTCCTCGAACAAAGAGCGACTATGCGGGAATATACCTTCCTCCATTCCTATTAGGAACACAAGAGGAAATTCTAGACCTTTCGCTGAGTGAAGCGTCATTAACGTAATCGCGTCTTTTGGTTTGCCTTCATTTTCATCGTCTAATTTATCAATATCCGCTACTAATGCAAGATCTGTTAAAAAAGCAACGAGTGATCTGTCCTCATTTTGTTTTTCAAATTCATTTGTTACTGTTATAAATTCATCGATATTTTCCAACCGGCTTTGAGCTTCAATCGAATTTTCGTTTTTCAACATTTCACGATAGCCTGTCCGTTCTAGTAACTCTTCCACTAATTCTGTGACAGATAAATATTCTTGCATTTGTATCCAATGCCCTAGTTGATCCGAGAAATCTCTCAATTTTGTTACTGTACGACCAGTTAATCCAATTTGCTCTACTTCCTGAAGAGCAGCAAACATGGAGATTCCTTGCTCAATGGCAAAGGCACCAATCTTATCTACCGTAGTCGCACCAATTCCACGCTTAGGAACATTAATAATTCGCTGCAAACTAATATCATCATCTGGGTTAGCAATTAAACGTAAATAAGCTAATACGTCTTTAATCTCTTTACGATCATAGAACTTAGTTCCCCCGACAATGTTGTAGTCAATATTAGACTTTACAAAAAATTCCTCAATTACACGCGATTGTGCATTCGTACGGTATAAAATTGCAATATCAGAATAAGTATAGTCATCCTTCTGCATCGCTTCTCTAATTCGCTCTACAACAAATTGAGCCTCTGATTGCTCCGTATCTGCTGCAAAATAACCAATTCCACAACCAGCATCATTTTCTGTCCAAAGATTTTTCTTCTTTCGGTTTGGATTGTTTTCAATAACACGGTTGGCTGCTTGCAAAATGGTTTTCGTTGAGCGATAGTTTTGTTCGAGCAAGATTACTTTTGCGTTCGAGTAATCTTCTTCAAATGAGAGGATGTTAGAAATATCAGCTCCACGCCAACGGTAAATGGATTGATCCGAGTCACCAACAACACAAAGGTTTTTGAACCGCTCCGCAATCATATTTACGAGCATATATTGAGCACGGTTCGTATCTTGATACTCATCAACAAGGATATACTGGAATTTCCGTTGATAGAATTCCAATACTTCCGGAACAAGTTTAAATAACTCAATTGTCTTCATAATAAGGTCATCAAAGTCTAGCGCATGGTTCTTCTTTAATTGCTTTTGATACTCTTCGTAAACTTCAGCCGCTGTTTGCTCATAAGGACCTGTTGCTGTTTTAGCAAACTGATCGGGCTTTTTCAGTTCATTTTTTGCACTACTTATCGTCCCAAGAATGCTGCGTGCTTCAAATTTCTTCGGATCAATGTTTTTATTCTTTAATATTTGCTTAATGACTGTTAACTGATCTCCTGAATCTAATATTGTAAAGTTACGATTATAGCCAATTCTGTCAATGTCTCTACGTAAAACCCGTACACACATAGAGTGGAATGTCGAGATCCAAATGTCCTCAGCCACAGGTCCAACAAGTCCTGCGACACGATCCTTCATTTCACGAGCAGCTTTATTTGTAAACGTAATCGCAAGTACACTCCACGGAGCAACTTCTTTTTCTCTTAATAAGTAAGCAATGCGATGCGTAAGTACACGCGTCTTCCCACTTCCAGCACCAGCCATTAACAACAGTGGTCCTTCCGTATGAGTGACTGCTTGCCTCTGCTCAGGATTTAACCCTGCTAACATTTTTTCAATTATTTTCGCTTGCACACCCTCACCACCAAACACTTGTTCTTGTTTTTTATTTTACTTTGAAAAGAGCTTTATTTCAACGCTTCTTTTACTGCATGAACCGTTTCAAGAGCTGCTTTTAAATCTTCATAGATTATATTACCAACAATCACCGTATCGGCGTATTGAGCCATTTCTTTCGCCTGTTCCACAGAGTGAATGCCACCGCCATAGAATAACTTCGTTTCATCTAAAACATTAGAGACTGCTTTTACGATATCGACATCGCCGTAAGTTCCACTGTATTCTACATAAAAAATCGGAAAATGGTAGAGCTTCTCTGCCATTCGTGCATATGCAACAACATCTTCATCCGAAAGCTCAGTATTCGCTTCAGTAAGCTTGGCCGCTTTCGCTTCGGGATTCAAAATACAATAGCCCTCAACGACAATCTCATCCCAATTCATGATAGCACCATATTCTTTGATCGCCTGATGGTGATAACCAGAAATCCACCTTACATCCCGACTATTTAAAACAGATGGAATGAAGAAATAATCAAACCCAGGAGTAATTGCCTCAATATTCGATACCTCTAGCGCACATGACACCGTGTAGCGCCTGACTCTGGCAAGCAGCTGCAATGTATTATCAAGCGTTACTCCATCCGTTCCTCCGATAATAAGTCCATCCGTACCAGACTCACAAATCGCCTCTAACGCTTCATCTGATATATCTTTGTTCGGATCGAGCTTAAATACATGTCGCCACTCTTTGTACTCTAGCATCATTATCACTCCTGCTTATCATTATTTCCAAGTAAGTACCTATCTGAACAGACATTATATCAAAGAAAAGTATGGTTGTCGCCGAGAGCACTGAAAAAGGGCGTTTTTTCCTTTTTCAGTGCTCTAGAAGCAATGAGCGGAACCGTTGCCAGTTTTTTAAAGCCTGCTATGAGTGGGTTTCATAGGTGCAAACTTGCTTTGCACCGGCAGCCGACTTTAGCGCAACGAGTGAAGCCATTGCGGCTTCACTGAGTAACTTTCAAAAGGTTTGTCAGCGGCTCTGGTTCCCAATAAGAAAAAAAGAAGAGTTCTTCCAATTTCAAACTGAAAGATGCTCTTCTCCTTAAATAAACGTTTATTTAATAGGACTATTACAACTCATCAAACCCATTCACATCTGATACTTTCACATATTGACGTGATTTTTGTTCAAAGAAATCACTTTTGCCACTATCGACATCTTCATAAGCCTTTATCCATTTCATCGGATTTTGACGATAGCCTTCGTAAGGGCGTTCGATCCCTAGTTGATTAACACGTTTATTAGCTATGAACTTAATGTAGCTCTCAAGTTCATTCATATTAATACCTTCTAACTTATCTCCAATAATCGACCTGCCCCATTGTATTTCTAATTCGGCAGCTCGTCTAAATGTATCTTGAACAAATTTGTGATTCCGAGGTGTGTTAAGTTCTGGATTCTCATGTAATAACTCTTTAAAAATATGAGAAAACAAATTCACGTGTAATTGTTCATCCCGATTAATATAATTAATCATCGTACTTGATGACACCATCTTCTGGTTTCTTGCCAAGTTGTAAAAGAATGCAAATCCTGAATAAAAATTAAGTCCCTCAAGAATGACGTCAAATACAATTGATTCTAGAAACGTTTGGGGTGTTGGGTTATCAACAAAGCGTTGATACCCTTCTGCGATAAAATCGTTTCTCTCCCTCAAGATAGAGTCGTGCTTCCAATACTCAAAGATTTCATCTTGTTCCTGTTTAGGTACGAGACTTGATAAGACGTATGAGTATGACTGATTGTGAACGACTTCTTGAAACGATAGGACTTGCATTAATGCAGCGAGACTAGAATCCGTTAAATACCCAGCCACTTTCCCTGAATAATCTGTTTGGACACTATCTAAAAAAGCAAGCAAACCAATAATTTTTTTGAATGCATACCTTTCATCTTCAGAAAGCTGAAGCCACTGCTTAATATCATTAGACATATTAATTTCAAATGGAGTCCAGAAGTTTGCGAGCATATTTTTGTACATTGGATAGGCCCATGTAAAGCGAACATCATCCCAATTTAAAATATTAGAACTTCTACCATTAATAATCCCTGTCGAGGCATTTGGTGCCGTTGGGTCATATAATTTACGAGATTGTAATGTATTATGATTCATATTCTAAACCTCACTAATAATAGATTAAGAAGAACAACTTTCACACTCTTCAATTTCAACCATCGAAGTAGACCTTGTATAATAAGTCGTTTTCAGGTTTGACTTCCAAGCCTCAATATGCAAATTCAGTAAATCTTTTGCTTTTATTGTATTTTTAACATAAAAGTTAAATGAAATAGATTGGTCAATATGGCGTTGGCGTGCTTCATTTTGTTTAATGCTCCAAAGTTGATCGATTTCATATGCGGACTTGTAATACCACGTCGTTTGCGGCGATAGGTCTGGAGCTGTGACCGGGATTTTGTAGTTCTTTTTCTCCTCTGAGTATTCTTTCTTAAAAATAGGATCAATCGATGCCGTTGTCCCTGCAATAATTGCTGTTGTCGAATTCGGCGCCACAGCCATTAAATACGCATTTCGAATCCCTTTTTCCCTTACACTTTGACGAAGCTCTGTCCACTCTTCACTTGTATATTGACGATTATTAAAATAGTCACCTGTTTCCCAATCAGACCCTTCAAAAAGTGGATAGGCTCCTTTTTCCTTTGCCAGCTCATTACTTGCACTAATCGTCAGATAGGCAATACTCTCATACAAGTTATCTGCGTATTCTACCGCTTCGTCTGATTCCCATTTGATCCCTTTAAGAGCTAGTAAGTGATGCCAGCCAAATGTACCTAACCCAATAGAACGATACTTTTGATTGGTTATTTGAGCTTGCGGAACTGGAATATTATTTAAATCAATGACATTATCAAGCATTCGAACTTGAATTGGGATTAGTCTTTCAAGGACATTTTCTGTAACAGCTTTAGCTAGATTAATAGAAGACAAATTACAAACAACAAAGTCTCCAGGTTCTTTGACTACAATAATCTTGCCATCTTCCGTTTTTTCCTCAATAACGGTCGTTGCTTTCATATTTTGCGTAATCTCTGTACACAAATTACTACAATAAATCATTCCTTGATGACGATTGGAGTTGGAACGGTTTACCGTATCCCTATAAAACATATATGGTGTACCTGTCTCGAGCTGACTCTTTAAGATTTCTTTAAAAATATCAATGGATGGAACAACTTCCCACAGTAATCCTTTCTCACCTAGTAATCCGTTGTTTGCTGCTTCCACACACTCTCTGTACTTTTCTCGGAAACTTCCCTTTCCCTTTCCTTTTTCTTCATCATAATAATCTTCTAAACTAAAACCTAACGTTTGGCGTATCGTATGGGGATCGAATAAATACCACTCGTGTCTGGCTTCAACTTTTTCCATAAATAAATCAGGCAAGCAGACACCTGTAAATAAATCATGGGTACGCTGCCTCTCATCACCATTATTTAATTTGACTGCTAAAAAATGAAAAATATCGCGGTGCCATATATCTAAATAAACACTAATTGCCGTTACTACCCTCGGTTTCCCGATATTTATTAGGGGACTAGACTGTATCATCATCTTATTAAAAGATGCTCCTCGTCAGTCGTTGAGGGGATTTCATATCAATAAGACTTAGAAATCAGCCCTGCTGATTACCACCTTGTCCTTCCCATTTTCAGATAGCTATATAGTTTCCCATATAGCTTACTAGAGAAGGCTGTTGACGGCGTTCCAGCATATTCGGAGTTTTCTATAGTGGTCACCCTACTATAGGGGCAAAAGTTTACCCTGTCTTTGACCTAACTGGTCGACACTTACTGCCGTGTTATTTAGCTGTTTCATCCACGGGATGACACCGGACGATACTCCTTTAAAACCTCTTATATCACTTCCACGGCTGCGCAGCTTTCCTAAATATGCTCCGATTCCTCCTCCGCTTTTACTCAGAGTTGCAATATCCGTGTTGCTATCATAAATCCCTCTGAGACTATCATCAACGGTATCAATAAAGCAGCTCGATAATTGACCATAGCTTTTCCCAGCATTTGATAGAGTTGGAGTTGCCACCGTCATATATAAATTAGAAATAGCCCAGTAAGCTTCTTTTATAAGACCTATTCGTTTTTCCTTCGGTTCTTTAACCATTAACATCGCTGCAATAATCATAAAACGCTCCTGAGGAAGTTCATACAGCTTCCCACTATGCGATTTAGCTAAGTAACGATCGGCTAATGTTAACAAGCCAATGTATGTAAACAACGAATCGCGCTCAGGAACAATCTCCTGTTCAAGTTCTTCTAGTTCTTCTTTCGAATACTCTTGCAAGATCTGATCTGAATATATCCCCATCCCCGTTAACTCTTGAACTAGTTGATAAAAGGATCCATACCTTAAGCTAGCATCATAGTTTCTTGAATGAGCTGCTCTTTTATATAGCTGCTTTAAAAAAACATTAGCTGCAACAAACGTCCAATCTGGCTCTTCTACTGAAATCCTTTCTACCGAAGACAAAACTAACAAATGATTAAGCTGATCTTCTGACATGTCTTCTTTTACAGAGATAGCTTGTTCAATCTTTTCCTTATAAGCCGTAAAATCGAGGTTTGGAAATAAATTAACAAATACATCAATCTGAGATGATGCATAATCAAATAATGTTGTCGTTGTCATACTCTTCATTGATCTTCCTCCTTAATGGTAATAAAAAACGCCCTTTCTCGAGAGTTGAGAAAGAGCGTAAAACGGCGTAAATAGTAAGACTTATCCGACCAAAATACACTTTGGCCTTCTTTGCCGTCTCACTTCTTACACCCCGAAGATAGCTGACTTGAAAATGACGGCAGGTCTCCTGACTTGTGCTTCACCCTACTTTGAGCCTTCCCATGCAAGCTAGCTAAATCTAACCATAGAGCACAGTGGGTACCTCATTTCGTCCACACTTACAGTTGCGGGGGCAGTTCTGGCTTTCTACCAGATTCCCTATTAAGTCTATTTGACACCGTTCATTTCGCGTAATCAATATATAGTTGTAAGAACACATCACTAATACGATATATTGTATATATTAAAGGAATATTCATCCTGTTGCAAGGAAAAAGGTCCGTAAAATCTTAAAAAATAATAAACTAGGTTCATCCCTCAATTCTATTACATGTGGAATGAACCTAGTAATTTAGCATTATAAGTTACTCTAACCAGCTATTTTCCTTTTAAGTGTTCTTTCTTTTTCATGATCCTTGCTTTGCCCTTTAAGTTCTTGATTCAATTCTTTCACAAGTCCGTAACACATGGCAAGAACAATGAAGGATAGTGGAAGAGCACTAACAATGATTGCTGTTTGCAGACCAGCTAGTCCACCTGATGCCATTAATACAGCGGTTGATGCGACTAAAATTAATCCCCACGTTACCTTCACTCGGTTTGATGGGTTTAACTTTCCTCCCGTTGTTTGCATCCCTAGAACAAAGGTTGCCGAATCTGCTGAAGTAACAAAGAACGTTGTAATTAAAGCAACTGTTAAGATCGATAAAATAATCCCGAGTGGCAGCTGCTGATATACAAAGAAAAGGGCTGTTTCAAGTGCTTGTCCTGATACATTTAATCCTTGTGTAACCTCAAGAAAAATCCCAGTACCACCGAAAACAGTAAACCAAATCGCACACACAACGGAAGGTACAAGAAGAACGGCTACCGTAAATTCACGAATTGTTCTCCCTTTAGACACACGAGCAATGAACATTCCAACAAATGGAGTCCATGAAACCCACCATGCCCAGTAAAACACTGTCCACCCTTGTGTCCATGCTGCCTCGTCAGCATCAAAAGGCGCTAGACGTAAGCCCATTGGAATGAGATTTTGTAAATAGCTCCCTAAACTCGTTGTAAACATATTAAGCAAGAATAGCGTCGGACCAAGAATTAACATAGCAAAAAACAATACCGTTGCAATTGACATGTTTGCAAGGCTTAAATACTTAATTCCTTTAGATATTCCTGTATTCGCTGAAATGATGAAAAGAACAGTTATGATACCCATAATAATCATTTGTACCATAAAGTTATTTGGAATCCCCACCAAATATTCTAGACCTGCATTTATTTGCTGTGACCCTAATCCGAGCGATGCTGCTACCCCAAACAAAGTTGCAAATACCGCAACAACATCAATCGTTTGTCCAATCGGACCTTTCACCTTTTCACCAAGTACAGGGTAAAGAGTCGCACTCATTAAACCTGGCGCGTCTTTCCTAAATCTCTGATAAGCAAGTGCTAATGCGACAATCGCATATATTGCCCATGCATGTAATCCCCAATGAAGCCATGTATAACGCATTCCAACAATTGCTGACTGTTCCGTACTTCCTTCTCCTGTAGGTGGCGAAGAAAAGTGAGCAATTGGCTCAGATACGCCATAAAATAGAAGACCAATACCCATCCCAGCTGAAAATAACATTGCAAACCAAGCTGGACGACTATATTCAGGCTTGGAATCTGGTTTCCCAAGTTTGATTTTCCCGTATTTACTAAAGATCATGAATGTTGCAAACAACAGAAAGAAAGTAGCAACCAATTGATAAAACCAACCAAATGACTCAAGAACAAAGCTTTGCGCTACTGCCATTGCTGCCTCTAGTTGATTCGGGATCAAAACTCCTATTAAAACAAAAATAACCGCAATCCCTACTGATACTTTAAAAATCGACCTATCACTTTCACCTTTATCAGAAATAACAAACACTTCCTTTTTCTAATTTATATTTATTGTAATAACCTCTTACCAATAAATACTTTTTTATTAAATCATATAATTTAAAAAAAATTAAAAATGATATGAACGCAAATTCAGCAATCTTTCCTAATCTTTTAAGCTGATTGAAGGTCAGCGTAATATTGGTTAAAATTACGAGGAAATAAGGCGAGATTCTATCGTTTTCTAAGACGCGCTACCGAGATTTGACTATTTTTCAAATAAAAAATGCCCCACCCATTCTCTTCATGAGCGGACCATTTTGAAAAGAAACTATTTTTTCTCAATCACAACGGCTGTACCATAAGCAATAATCTCTGCTGCATTTGCCATGACGGTTGAAGTTTGCATCCTCATCCCAATGACTGCATTGGCACCTTTCTCTTCTGCTTCTTTCACCATTCGATGTACCGCCAACTTACGTGCTTCCGTCATCATTTCGTTGTAGCCTTTAATCTCTCCTCCGACGATTCCTTTTAATCCCGCTGTTATATCACGGCCAATATGCTTTGTTTGAATCGTGCTACCTTTGACATATCCCAATACCTCTTTTATGTCATAGCCTGCTACTTGTTCAGTAGTTACTATCATCATAATCCATTTCCTCCTTTTTTTCTTTTCTCTGTTCAACTATATAAATTACAAGCAACCCAACTAAGCCAACAGCATAAACACCAAATGCAATTAGAGCCCACGTTAGATTAACAAATATAAGATATTCCACCAAGTTGACTAAAATTATGGCGATTACTATTTACTTCCACCCTTCAGACATGTCGGTCTAACCATCTTTTCACAACCGTAAGCAACTCTTTAGACAACGGCTTCTCCCCGATACTTTTGTATACTTTTTTCAAATGCAAAATATTCGCGTCCTCATCTTGATCCCGAAGCATGTGATTCATTCCTTTAATAATATGGGTTTCTGTCTCGACGGTTGTATACTTTTTGACCTCATACACTTGTTCAGGTGTCGCTTGCACATCTTTAGAGCCTGTAACAGCAAGGATTGGACAAGTTACTTCTGCTAGGCTTTGATAGACGTCATGCTCATAGTGCTCTCTAAACCATTTTGCATTGATTTTAACCCCTTGATAGCGAATAACATCTCTTTTAGTCATTGATACTTTCCTATCAAATTTCTGACCTTGTTTTTTCACTTTATCTGTTACGTTAAGCAGACGAATTAGCTTTCCTTTTAACCCTTTTGTTTTTTGAAATGAATCTACAATTAACTCCCTTTGATAATTTTGAGCATCAGCTAATGACTGCGCAGCACCAGCAACAAAAATTAACCCTTGTATATCTTCTCCCTTAGCTACTTCAGGAGCTAACATACACCCTTCACTATGTCCGAGTATAAATACTTTATTTCGATCAACAATTGGTTGGTCTCGTAGAAAATGAACTGCAGCCTTTGCATCGTCAATTAAGTCCCAAAACCCAGTCTTTATGAAATCTCCACTACTTTTTCCCGTCCCCCGTTTATCATAGCGCAATACGACAAACCCACATTCCGTTAAACAAGCAGCAAGCTGGTTGTAAAGATGCAACATTTGACCTTTTTTTGTTCCATTTCCATTCCGGTCAAGCGGGCCTGAACCAGCAATAATAAGAATAGCAGGTAACGCGACAGGTGATGTTTCTGGAAAGGAGAGCGAACCAGCTAATTGCCCCTTTTCACCAAACTGAATCTCTTTTTCCGTCATCAGAGCCACCCCTTTATATTTGATAAATAAAGTAGCAAACATTCGGACAAATCGATCAAATTTACGTTGAAACTAATCTATAATAAGCAAGTACAGTATACTCAGTTTCTCTTAAATTATGCTATAGTATCACTACGAAAACAAAAAAGTAGGGGGTCATTGATGAATTCAAATAAATTTGATCGTGTCTTCGATTCACTTGAAGATTTTGTTGATACGATAAGTGACGTTTTAGCTTGTCCTGTCACACTTGAGGATGCCAATCATCAATTACTAGCCTATAGTTCCCATGATGATGGAACAGATGCTGCCCGAATTTCAACGATTATCGGAAGACGTGTTCCTGAAAAACTCGTTAACCGCTTTTGGAAAGAAGGAGTCATCCCCACTTTAAACCAAAGCGATGATCCTATAGAAATTAGTAGCATTGTGGATTTGGGCTTACGTAATCGAGTGGCAATCTCCATACGAAAAAACCAAGAAGTACTTGGATATATTTGGGTTATCGAAATTGATACGAAATTATCGAAAGCAGAGAAACAACTATTAAAGGTTGCTGCTACAAAAGCAAAAAACCTCTTACTTCAGTTAAATTTACAAAAGAAACGTCGGGAGAAAAACCACCAAGAGGTCTTATGGCAAATCATTACAGGTGATACGAATTCACATGAAGGAACGACTCTACTATTAGATAAGATCGGGATTATTGATTCAAAACCGTTAGCCTTTATGCTCATACGGTTTCAAGAAATGACAGATGTTTTGTATCGAAATGTCATGTATATTGTGAAAACGACGAGTAAAGTGAGTATGTTAATTGATACAGTTGATGACAATCAACTTATATGTTTAATAAGTCCTATAGCTGAAACAACAAAAAATCAATTAGAACTGACCCAATTCATGGAGACCATTCAGTGTCAAATGAGTGAGCGATTTAATATTCATAACCTGTTTATTGGATGCGGGTATTTATATACAGATTACTCTAAGCTAACACAGAGTTATCAGGAAGCTCAAAAAGTCGTCCAAATCAAATCGAATGGATTAACGGAGTTACAAAAAGCATTTTTTTACCACGAACTAGGAGTCTTTCGCCATCTTGACGTGTTACACAATCACAATGAAGACCTTGTCATGAATCCAGCTTTAACTCTTTTACAGGTCTATGATCAACAACATGCGACCTCGCTATATAAAACGCTTGATGTTTTTCTAAACAGAGATGGAAATATGAATGAAGCAGCAAAGGAGCTGCATATTCACGTCAATACTCTAAGTTATCGTCTAAAAAGGATTCAGGAAATTGCAAATACCGATCTCAAAGATCCAATACAACGAATTGGTCTTTACTTAGATATGAAACTAAAAAGCCATCAAACGAATGAATAACTTTTCGCTTGATGGCTCTCACTATTATTCGCTCGCTGAAGCGTCAATATGTGTAAAGTTTTTCACATCAAACAATCCGGTATCTGTTAATTTTAATGAAGGAATGACTGGCAAAGCAAGGAACGAAAGCGTTAAAAATGGGTTCCAATATTCCTTGAATCCAATTGCCTTTAATGCTTCTTCGAGCTTCTTTAGTGAATCGTTAATGTGATCAAATGGTTCAAGTGACATTAAACCAGCTAGAGGCAAAGGGAGATTAGCTAATACTTCTTTTCCTCTTACAACCGCAATTCCACCCTGTCCTTTTGCAACTTGTTCAACAGCAGTGAGAATACTTTCATCGTCCGTTCCACACGCTACGATATTATGGGAATCATGTGCCACGGTTGCAACAATCGCTCCCGCTTGAATGGGTATTCCTTTCACAATACCAACGCCTACATGTCCTAGCTTATGATGCCTTTCAGCAACAACTAACTTTAATTGATTGTTTGCAACGGACGGCTTGAACAATCCACTTTCTACCTGAACCTCTTCTATTAAGTGGCTAGTAACAATTGATCCAGGAGTTACACCAATCACATGAGCCTGATTTCCATTAACGGGTAAATTTAACTTTGCAGGCGTCAATGGTTCTAACCTTACACTTTCTAAAAGGTATGCAGGAGGTGTGATTGGCTCTCGTACCGTATAAGTCATCTTGCCATTTTCAGCTACACACTCTCCCTTAACATAGACAGCTGTGATATCAACCTCTTCCAAATCACGTATTAGAAGAAAGTTTGCTTCATAACCTGGTGCAATTGCTCCTTTCCCTTCCAATTTAAAACACTCAGCTGCATTTAGACTAGCCATTTGAATAGCTTGCATCGGGTCAACTCCGAGCTTAATCGCCTTTCTTACGCTTGCATCAATCGATCCTTCATTTAGTAAGTCGTCAAGATGCTTATCATCGGTAGCAAACACACAGCGTCTTGCATTTTGCGCAGTTAAAATTGGAAGCAGTGCCTCAATATCCTTTGCTGCAGTTCCCTCACGCATGAGCAAATACATTCCTAGACGAAGGCGATCTAGGCCCTCTTTTGCAGTAACAGCTTCATGATCATTGCTAATCCCCGCAACACGATAAGCATTCAAACCGGTGTTATCTAACCCTGCAGCATGCCCATCAATTGTCTTTTTGCGGTTCCATGCCGCTGTAAGTTTATTCATCATTGTCTCTTCTCCATACAAAACAGCCGGATAATCCATCACCTCTGCAAGTCCATAGGCGTCATGCTCATCAAATAACTTCTCAATCTCAGCTGTCGTTAAATCAGCCCCATTATGTTCAAAATTTGTTGCTGGTACACATGAGGGGACCATCATCTTAATATCAAGAGGCAGATCTTTAGCTGCTTCAATCATATACTTCACGGCTTCAAACCCACCGACATTAGCAATTTCATGAGGATCAGCCATTACTGTTGTGACACCGCGAGGAACAACAATTTTTGTGAATTCCTCAGGCGGGACCATCGCAGATTCGATATGAACATGCCCGTCTACAAATGCTGGAGCCATATACGCTCCTTTCGCATCAATCTCGCTACATCCCTCATATTTACCAATACCGACAATCATTCCATCTGTAATTGCAACATCTGCTTCATACGTCGTTAAGGTAAAAACATCAATTATTTTTGCATTTTTTACAACCACTTCTGCTTTCTCTCTTTTTGTTGCTGCAGCGATTCGTTTTTTCAGTACTTGATTCATGCTATTACACCCCGTTCTTTACATCATGGTTTATCTATTGTAGTACGAATCGTACTGAAATACACGCACTCAGCAAGGTTTTCTTACATTCATACTACTCTTACTTATGAGTTTTTCTTAATCTATGTATATGACCAACTACATAAACAAAAAGAAAAACCACAGGAACCCCTGTGATTTTTTATTCTTTCACTTCAACCTCTTGTTCACTCACACGATCTAAGGTCATTTTGTAGCCGTCATTTCCATAATTCAGGCAACGTTTAACACGTGAAATAGTCGCTGTACTCGCCCCTGTTTCCGTTTCAATTTTATGATACGTATAGCCATTTTGTAACATTCTGGCTACTTCTAAGCGTTGGGCTAATGATTGAATCTCATTAATGGTACATAGATCATCAAAAAACTCATAACATTCCTCAAGATCTTTAAGTGATAAAATGGCTTTAAATAGTTGATCTAGCTCTTTGCCACGTAATTTATCTATTTGCATCTGTACACAACCTTCCTTAACAATACATTAGTCATACGAAAGTGCCTCTTTTATCCCGGGATTTGACGGCACGATATTAATCCACGTTTGACCTGGTTTTAGCTTTACTGGTTCTCCATCATGAACTGGAATAAGCTGTCCATTACGATTTTCCCAAGATACTTCGTTCATAATGCCACTTTGGAAAAGGATCGCTCTTCCACCTGATGTTAAATCGATAGCCCGTCGTCCGTGATCATCTAATACACGGTGTTCCGTTTCTAAAACAAGAACATTTGACAAGAGAACGGGATCATTTGTTTCGTATTCAACAGTCTTTCGTTCACCATTAAAACGCTCGTAATACCCTGAGGCTTCATCATAGACATATTGAATATGATTTTTCCCTAAGTAATTCACTTCAATCTCACTTGCTTTATTGCCAACGATATGAATATCTTCATTTTCATAAAAGTCTAAGGCTGGAACCTCTCCTGTTATAACATAGCCTTTTTCATTTACAAAGCCTTGGATCATATCCTCATACGTAATGTATGAATTATGGGGTGCCTTACGTTCAGGCGCTCGCTTAAAAAGTGACCCATCATAGGAAATACCATTAATATGATCAACTTTCCCTTCACTTAGGAGCTTCTTTGCCGTAGGACTATAACCATGAGCAACAAGCATCCCATCAAATCCGTGCACTAAATCAACATGGTACTCTCTAGCACTTCGAACAGGACCAACTTTGTTTGGAAATTGACTCTGGTAAAGAGCAACAAAGCGAGTAACCGTCCCTTCAGCTAATAACTCGTAAACAATATCTGCTTGGCTTAAACCAGTTTGTGGACGTGCAGCAGGGTCATTGTTAATCAAAACGCTAATGATACGGTGATTAGCCTCTTCTTCTGCTTCCATGCCACTAAGTGGATATGTATAGGAAGGAGCTTCAGCCAGCTCCTCTTCCACAAATACTTCTTCCACTGTCTCTTCTTTTATTTGGTCATTATTACTGCATCCCCCTACTATTAAAAAAGCAGATAACAAAAGGGGGAATTTCCATACTTTCTTCATTATTACACGACCTTTTTTCAATTAACTCACTAAACTAAAAAAGTGTCCTTTCTTAGTTTAACGCATAATCGCAGGAAAGAGTACCGTTTTCTTTTTCACATCATAAATTCCTCTTTGTGTGACACGGATATATGGAAGATGTGTTGACGAGAAGAATAGCAGGCTATAAATTGGATCCTCAAATTTGTAGCCCCGATCACGTAATAACGTAACAAATTTCTTTTCATCTTCCATAACGCCTTCCATCGACTTTTTAGATAATGTTCCAAATATCTCTAATTGTATTTGACCAATAAGCTTTCCATCTTCGACCAAGGTCATTCCTCCACCTTGCTCTTTTAAAGCATTAAAAGCAGCAATCATGTCTGAAACATTTTTTCCAATGAGGATTACGTCACCTGTATTGGAAAACGAACTAGCAAAACCTGATACATGTGTAGCAAACCCTTTAATCATTGTAGCAATATGCCACTTTCCATATTTATCCATCATCACGAAGAAGCTCTCATCATGATTGGTACTTAATACTTTATCTGTACTTTCAATCGGGATTTGATACGGTTTCAAAATAACAGAATTTGTCATTTCAATACCCATTGCCATCGAAAAATGGAGATCATCTTCTGATAAATTCCAATCAATCTTAAATGGCTCTATTCCGTAATCTTCCCACGGAAAATCGCCAAACTGATCAATATGCTCCCCGTCTCTTACAACCCATTTCCCTTTTGCTAAAACAGAGCTTGGTAACGGATTGTTAATATCATCAAGAATATTTATATGTGCAATTCTACCTGGAGCAATCATTCCAAGTTTATGATCAATATGGTAATATTTCGCCACATTATAACTAGCCATTGAATATGCATCAATTGGGTCTAATCCACTTTCTAATGCGATCTTAATTAATTGATCCATTACCCCCTTTTCATAAAAAGCAGGTGGAGAACCATCTGTGGTCATAAGACACCTTTCGAAATAATCAACCCCCAGCTCTTGCATTTCCTTAAGCAACTTAGGTAAATCTGGGCGGATTGAGGAGTGTCGTAACGACGTTGTATACCCTAAGTCTAGACGTCTTACTGCCTCTTCTCCAGTCATAGCTTCATGATCGCATGTGACACCTAAAAGTGCCATTTGTGCTAACGTTCTCTCTGAAGCACCTGGCAAATGTCCTTCAATCGGTTTACGGAGTCTTGTCGTTTCTTGCATTAAGTGAAGCGTAGAATCATCACCTTCTAACACTTTAGGCCAAGAAGTCAATTCTCCTCCTT
The DNA here is from genome assembly GCF_036663575.1 of Halalkalibacter flavus. Taxonomy (NCBI): domain Bacteria; kingdom Bacillati; phylum Bacillota; class Bacilli; order Caryophanales; family Bacillaceae; genus Halalkalibacter; species Halalkalibacter flavus. Next base: position 17,135 of record NZ_JAWRVK010000028.1, on the reverse strand, counting down.
GTAACACAAGAGGATGCTCTAACCATTCTTTCATTTTTGAATTCGTTAATGGTTCTTCATCTCGAAGTTCCGTTTGTGCATCATAGCGCGACCACCAATACATAGAAGCTGGTAACTCATCAAGAGCTTCTATCAAAGTAAGCGCTTTCTTTTTTTCAAGATGTAAAAAGAACATTAGATTATCATTGATCAGTGTTGTTGTCCCTCTTCCTGACGCATACTTAGCGAAGCTATGGGGATTATAAAGTTGAAACGGGTGAGCATGGTGCTCAATATATCCTGGTACAACCAATTTGTTATCACAATCAACAATCTCTGTATTAGTTAACGTCGCAGGCATTTCATTCCCTACGTACACGATTCGGTCTTCAGATATCCATATATTAGCTGTAAGCCATTTTCGGCGTGCAAAATTTAAATAAGTTGCATTTCGGAGGACAAGTGAAGGAGATTTTTCTCCTTTTACTACAGCTAATTGCTGCCGTAATCGTTGTTTTGTCCAGCGGTAAAGTCTCTCAGTCATCCTGTCATCACCCATTTCATCATTTCCTTTTTTATAATAGTACCACAAATCTGGGAATTCGCTTACTACTTTGTTAAATATCTTAACAAAAATAATTGGAAGATTGACAAACATGTGAAAGGTGGATCTAATTATGAAACCAAATATCGGTCGTATAGATGCATTATGTCGTATCACAATGGGTTTCACAATCCTTGCTTGGTCTACCTCTAAACTTGTTAAAAGACCAAACGATAATGTGCCTCTTTTTGCAGCAGTCTGTGGAAGTATGAAAGCTGCAGAAGGGATTACAAGATTCTGCCCTTTAACTTACTTGGCTGAGCAGAAAATGGAAACGATGCAAGATCATGCTTGTCATCATGATAGTCACAGTGAGTAATATGTAAAACAAAAAGAAGCCGTATAAGATCATCAAACGTGATCTTATACGGTTTATGATTCAATTTTTTAGGAGGAAATCCCATGTTTAATATTCAGGAATATGCAACTGACACTCTTTTTATTTATATTATGGTCATTGGAAGTATCGTTGCTCTTATTTATTTGTTTATGAGGAAGAGACGCGTGAAATAGCTTTATGCGCAATATCTTTACGATAAAATAAGCCGTCTGTACTTACTTTCTTCACTTGATCATACACACGTTGTTGCGCTTTTAGCAATGACGCTTTTTTTGTTGCAATTAGCAAAACTCGTCCACCGTTCGTTTTCCACTTGCCTTCTTCCTTTTTTGTACCCGCATGGAAGACTAACATGTCTTCTTCAAGTTCCTCTAATCCCTCAATCACTGTCCCTTTTTTATAGGACCCAGGATACCCTTCACTTGCTAAAACAATACCTACCACTTCATCTTCTGACCATTCTAATGTAGGTGTTTTTCCATCTAATAAAGATGTATACACTTCTACCAGGTCCGAATTTAAACGCGGCAAGACAACTTGTGTTTCTGGGTCACCAAATCGAGTATTAAACTCAATTACTTTTGGCCCGGCTGACGTCATCATTAATCCAGCATATAAAATTCCTGTAAATGGAGTCCCTTCTTTAATTAAAGCATCGGCTGTTGGTTGAAGAACTTTTTCTACCGCTTCAGCAACATCCTCACTAGAAAATTGCGGCACTGGTGAGTATGCTCCCATTCCTCCTGTATTTGGACCTTGATCACCGTCAAGTGCTCTCTTATGATCTTGAGCACCAACCATAGGGATAACTTTGTCATGATGAACGAATGCCATCAGGGAAAGCTCTTCACCTTCTAAATACTCTTCAATAACAACTTGTGCACTTGCCTCCCCAAACACAAGATCCATTAACATGGAAGAAAGAGCATTGATCGCTTCCTCTTCAGTCATTGCTACAACAACGCCTTTTCCAGCTGCTAATCCATCAGCTTTTATCACGATTGGTGCTCCCTGCTTTTTCACATAAGCAACAGCCTCATCATAATCCGTGAATGTTTCATAGCTTCCAGTTGGGATATTGTATTTTTTCATAATCGATTTGGCGAAAGATTTACTACCTTCTAACATAGCAGCCTCTTTTTTCGGGCCAAAGATACGCAACCCTTCTTCTTGGAATCTGTCAACAACTCCTCCAAGTAAAGGAACCTCTGGACCCACGATCGTTAATCCAATCTCTTGTTCTTTTGCAAAAGCAATAAGTCCATCAAAATCATTTTCATTAATCTGAACTGGTGTTGCTACATCAACCATTCCTTCATTTCCTGGTGCAACAAACACTTCTGAAACCTGATTGCTTTGGGCAACTTTCCAAGCAATGGCATGTTCGCGACCGCCACTACCAATAATAAGAACTTTCATTTGAACACTCCTTTAATGTTTAAAGTGTCTTACTCCTGTCATAACCATTGCAATTCCGTATTTATTAGCCATTTCTATGGATTCTTCGTCACGGATTGAACCACCTGGTTGAATAATAGCTGTTACACCTGCTTTACCGGCAAGTTCTACAGTGTCCCCCATTGGGAAAAAGGCATCTGAACCCATTACAGCTCCTTCAATTCGCTCACTAGCTTGCGTAATAGCAATATCAGCAGCACCAACACGGTTCATTTGTCCTGCTCCAACACCGACAGTCATTTGTCCATTTGTTAATACAATTGCATTTGACTTCACATGTTTAACAACTTTCCACGCTAATTTAAGAGCTTCCCACTCTGCATCAGTTGGCTTACGATCTGTTGGGATTGAAATTGTTGCTTCGTCAATTCCATAATGATCTTCATCTTGAACTAAAAGACCACCATGAATCGATGTTAGCATTGCTTCAGGTTGCTCTTGCTTAGTCATTGGAACAGTTAACAGACGTAAATTTTTCTTTGCTGTTAATACATCAAGTGCTTCTTGTGTAAAAGCAGGAGCGATAATAATCTCAAGGAAAATATCCTTCATTTTTACTGCCGTTGCCTCATCAATTTCGCGGTTTGCAGCGACTATACCACCAAAAATCGAAACAGGATCAGCTTCATATGCACGCCCATAAGCTTGTTCAATGGATTCACCTGTACCAACTCCGCATGGATTCATATGCTTAACTGCCACAACAGCTGGCTCATCAAATTCTTTTACTATAGCAAGAGCTGCATCAGCATCATGAATGTTGTTATATGAAAGTTCCTTTCCGTGAAGTTGAACCGCACTAGCAATCGAGCTTTCATCAGCTAAAGGCTTTTTATAGAATGTTGCCTTTTGATGAGGGTTCTCTCCATAACGTAAACCTTGCTTACGCTCATATGTCACTGTAAATGTTTCAGGCTCCACTTCACCTACAGCTTCTGTTAAATATTCAGCAATTAATGCATCATAAGCTGCTGTATGTCTAAATACTTTCGCTGCTAAGCGACGCTTCGTTTCGACCGTTACATCTTGCTCATTAGAAAGTTCTTCAATGACAGTTGGATAATCTTTCGGATCAACAACAACGGTTACATGCTGATGATTCTTTGCTGCTGCACGAAGCATACTAGGTCCGCCAATATCGATGTTCTCAATTGCATCTGCAAATGTACAATTTGGTTTTGCAATCGTCTCTTTGAATGGATACAAGTTAACGACTACTAAATCAATAGGTGAAATATTATGTTCAGCTAGTTGTTCTTGATGCTCAGCACGCTCTCTCATTGCAAGCAACCCGCTATGGATATTCGGGTGAAGAGTTTTCACTCGACCATCTAAAATTTCTGGGAATCCTGTCACTTCTGAGATACCAATAACAGGTACTCCTGCCTCTTGTAGAGCTTTCTTTGTTCCGCCAGTAGAAACTACTTCAAAGCCTTTTGCGACAAGAGCTTCGACAAACTCAACAATGCCTTCCTTATTTGAAACACTTACTAACGCTCTTCTTTTACTCATCAATTACCCAACCTCTTTCGTACGATCTATGATTGTTTGAATTGTTTTAGGATATAGTTCGTGTTCAACTGCCTGGACTTTCTTCTGCAAGGAATCAACCGTGTCATCTTCCTCAATTCGTACAGGTTCCTGTGCAATAATTTCACCCGTATCCATACCCGCATCGACGTAATGAATGGTAACTCCTGTAATCTTCACCTTTGCTTTAAACGCTTGTCCAATCGCATCTAACCCAGGAAAAGAAGGAAGCAAAGAAGGATGAATATTAACCATCCTTCCTTCATATGCATTTAGCAAAGTAGGACCTATTAACCTCATATACCCCGCTAGCACAACAAATGAGACTTCACATTTTTCCAATTCTCGTATGACATCTTGTTCAAAGTCAGCCTTCGTTTCATACGTTTTTGGATCAGCAATGAAACAGGGAATGTTGAACAGATTCGCTCTTTCAATAACTTTTGCTTTTGGTTTATCTGTAACAATGAGAGCAACTTCGACATCAAGGAGTCCGTCCCTAGCAGCATGAATAATTGCTTCGGCATTCGTCCCACTCCCTGAAGCAAAAATAGCGATTTTCATCATTACTCAATGCCTCCAATGGTAACACCTGTACCCTCTTCTACTCGTCCTATAATATGTGCGGATTCACCATTCTCCTCAAGTGTACGTAGAACTGGTATATGTTCTTCCTCAGGAACGACTAATACCATTCCAATCCCCATATTAAATGTTGAGAACAGCTCCTTTTCCGTTAACTCGCCATACTTTTGAAGCAAGTTAAAAATAGGAGGAACCGGCCATGATCCGTTGTCTACACTTACACAAACACCAGCCGGTAACATACGTGGAATATTTTCATAAAATCCACCACCAGTGATATGTGCCATTCCATGGACAGTATGGTTCTTCAAGCAAGCGAGCAAAGGCTTCACATAAATCTTCGTTGAAGTTAACAGCTCTTCTCCTAATGTTTTTCCTAGCTCCTCGATTTGATCATTTAAAGAAAATGAATGATCATGAAGGAAAACTTTTCTAACTAATGAAAAACCATTGCTGTGCAGTCCGCTAGAAGAAAGACCAATGACCACATCTCCTGGTTTGATTTTTTCACCAGTGATAATTTGCTGCTTTTCAACAGCGCCAACTGCAAACCCAGCTAGATCATATTCTTCTTCACTATACATTCCAGGCATTTCTGCTGTTTCTCCACCAACAAGAGCACAACCTGCTTGTTCACAGCCATCAGCTACCCCCTTAACGATTGCTTCTAAACGTTCAGGAACCGCTTTGCCACATGCAATATAGTCTAGAAAGTAGAGCGGCTCTGCTCCTTGAACAACAATATCATTTACACACATCGCAACGGCATCGACACCAATTGTATCGTGACGATCTAGCATGAAGGCAAGCATAAGCTTTGTTCCTACTCCATCAGTTCCAGAAACAAGTACTGGCTCCTTTAGATTTAATGTAGATAGATCAAACATTCCTCCAAAACCACCAAGTGATCCCATGACTCCAGAACGTTTTGTTCTATTTACATGACTCTTCATTCGCTCAACTGCTTCGTAACCTGCTTCAAGACTGACTCCTGCTTTTTTATAAGCTTCTGACATTCTCCTTGCTCCCTTCCTTCTAAACCTTTGCGTATGGATGTAACGTATCTGGATAAATTTCGGTTGGATATTCCCCTGTAAAACAAGCTAGACACTGACCACAGTTTGATGTTTCATTAGAACGACCAATCCCCGTTTTTAATCCTTCTACTGATAAGAAGGCTAATGAATCTGCTCCCATCATTTCGCGCATTTCTTCGATAGAATGGTTTGCAGCAATTAATTCACCTGAGTTCGATGTATCAATTCCGTAGAAGCATGGATTCTTAATTGGAGGTGAACTGATTCGCACATGAACCTCTTTAGCACCAGCTTCTCGTAGCATGTTCACAATTCGTCTACTTGTTGTACCACGTACAATTGAGTCATCAATCATAACAACACGTTTTCCTTCTACAACGCCTCGCACAGCAGAAAGCTTCATTTTCACACCTTGTTCACGAAGCTCTTGAGATGGCTGAATAAACGTACGTCCAACATAACGGTTTTTGATCATACCTAATTCGTAAGGAATTCCAGCTTGTTCAGCGTACCCAATTGCTGCTGAAATACTAGAATCCGGCACCCCTGTAACAACATCCGCTTCAATCGGAGATTCAATTGCTAGCTGCTTCCCTAGATTTTTTCTAGATGTATGAACATTGATTTCATCAACATTGCTATCTGGACGTGCGAAATAAACGTATTCCATACTACAGATTGCTCGTGTCGCCGAACCTGAAAACCTAGTTGATCGAAGACCATTATCATCGATAATAACAAGTTCACCAGGCTCTACCTCGCGCTCATATTTTGCACCAATCAGATCAAACGCACATGTCTCTGATGCGATCACATATGCCTCACCAAGTCGACCAATCGATAAAGGACGAAGACCGTTTGGATCAAGTGCTACCATTAGTTGTTTTTCATTCAACACAGCTAGAGCATAGGCACCCTTTAACATCGCTAGTGCATTTCTAAGCTGTTCTTCTAACGTATTGTAGCCACTGCGCTTAATTAAATGTGCGACCACTTCTGTATCAGATGTTGATTGAAAAATGCTTCCCTGACTTTCTAATTGATGCTTCATGCTATTTGCATTCACTAAATTTCCATTATGTGCAATGGCCAAGCTTCCCATTTGCGAGCGGAAAAGCAGGGGTTGCACATTGGCAAATCCCCCACCTCCAGCTGTCGCATAACGAACGTGACCAATGGCAGCATGTCCGCTTAGCTGATCAAAATCATTCGGACTAAACACATCATTTACCAAGCCCAATCCTTTATGAACTTTTAATTGCTTTCCGTCTGTTGCAACAATCCCAGCACCTTCTTGGCCGCGATGCTGTAAACTATGAAGACCATAATAAGTTAGGTGAGCAGCATCTTTATGTCCCCAGATGGCAAACACACCGCATTCTTCATTTAAGCCTTTGATTTCAGCAAACATGGAATGGCTCCTTTCCAAGCCGTTACGATCTCATCCTGTGTTGTTTCAAGAATGACACCTTGTTCATTATTTTTAATTACAAGAGATTGTGAATCTGTTACTTCACCAATTTTTGTAGCAGCTACTAACTGCTCAAATTGCTCTGCTTTTTCACTTGGAACCGTTACGATAAAGCGAGATTGTGATTCCGCGAATAAAGCTGCCGTCGTCTCACCCGCTAACGAAACTGTTGCTCCCACTTCACCAGAAGTCATACATTCAGCCAGACCTACCGCTACTCCACCTTCTGCTACATCATGAGCTGATGCAACAAGACCAGAGCGAATCGCTGTTAAAAGTTGCTTCTGAAGTCTTTTTTCTAGTTCTAGATCAAGCATAGGAGCTTTTCCTGAAATATCGCCTTCTACTAGCTTTTGTAATTCACTTCCACCAAATTCAGGCTTTGTCTCTCCAACAAGATAGATTACGTCTCCTGCTTGTTTGAAGTTTTGTGTCGTAATATGATCAATGTCCTCAATTAGACCAACCATACCGATAACTGGTGTTGGATAAATAGCTACCCCAGCTGTTTCATTGTAAAGAGACACGTTACCACCAATGACTGGTGTTTCTAGAATACGACAAGCTTCACTCATTCCGTCTGTAGACTTTTCTAACTGCCAGAAAATTTCAGGCTTATCAGGACTTCCATAGTTCAAACCGTCCGTTAACCCTAGTGGAACCCCACCAGAACAAACAACGTTACGCGCTGCTTCAGCAATCGCAATCTGACCGCCTACTTCAGGATCAAGGTATAAATAGCGAGAGTTACAATCTGTTGTCATCGCTAGTGCTTTTCTTGTGCCGCGAATTCGAACAACCGCAGCATCAGAACCCGGCTCAACTACTGTGTTAGTTTGAACCATATAATCATATTGATCATATACCCATTCCTTACTTGCAATTGTTGGCTGAGCTAACAACTTAAGTAATGTTTCTTTATAATTGTCAACAACAGGAGTCTTTTCTTCTTGCTGTTGGAACGTTTCATAGTAAGCCGGAACACTAGATGGCTTATGGTAAACTGGTGCTTCTTCTGCTAATGCATCAACTGGAAGATCTGCAACAACTTCTCCTTTATGAAGAAGGCGAAGGCGCTTATCATCTGTTACATGACCTACTTCAGCAGATAACAATCCCCAACGGTCAAAGATTTCTTTAATTTCTTGCTCGCGTCCTTTTTTAACAACGATTAACATACGCTCTTGAGACTCAGAAAGCATCATCTCATAAGGTGTCATCCCTTGCTCACGTTGTGGAACAAGATCTAAGTTCATTTCAATACCAGATCCAGCTTTACTTGCCATCTCTGCAGAAGATGATGTAAGACCAGCTGCTCCCATGTCTTGAATACCAACAAGAGCATCGTTTTGAATTAATTCTAAACAAGCTTCAAGTAATAGTTTTTCCATGAAAGGATCCCCTACTTGTACAGCTGGACGCTTTTCATCTGAATCTTCACCTAGTTCTTCAGAAGCGAATGTTGCCCCGTGGATCCCATCACGACCAGTGCTAGCACCTACGTACATAACCGTGTTTCCGACGCCTTTTGCTTGTCCTTTTTGAATATCTTTATGATCAATTAAACCAACGCACATCGCATTGACGAGTGGATTGCCTTCATAGCAAGGATCAAATTGAATTTCTCCCCCTACTGTTGGAACTCCCATACAGTTACCATAACCTGCGATCCCTGCAACCACTTCTTCAAATAAGTAGCGAACACGAGGTGATGTTAATTCACCAAAACGTAAGGAATTTAAAAGTGAAATTGGACGAGCTCCCATTGAAAATACGTCACGAAGGATTCCACCTACACCTGTTGCAGCACCTTGGTACGGTTCAATTGCTGATGGGTGGTTATGACTTTCAACCTTAAACACAACCGCTTGCTCATCACCAATATCAATAATACCAGCACCCTCACCAGGTCCTTGCAAGACGCGTTCTCCTTCTGTCGGAAACTTTTTCAATAGGACTTTTGAATTTTTATAACTACAATGTTCCGACCACATTACTGAGAAAAGACCTGTTTCTGTCCAGTTCGGCGTTCGACCAATGATCTCCTCAATCATTGCAAATTCTTCATCTGTTAAACCCATTTCGCGGTAAAGCTTTTCCTCTTTCACGCGCTCAGCTGTTGGTTCAAGAAGTAGTGACATGAGATTCCCTCCAATTTCTTACAATCGATTGAAATAAACGCAGACCATCGTCGCCGCCTAGTAATGCCTCCACAGCACGTTCAGGGTGTGGCATCATTCCGAGTACATTTCCACGTTCGTTTGTAATTCCTGCAATATCGGCTTTTGATCCGTTGATAGCTTGTTCATAACGGAACACAACTTGATTATTTGCTTCTAACGCCTCTAATGTCTTTTCATCACATTCAAAGTTACCTTCACCGTGTGCTACCGGAATCGTGATGACTTCGCCCTTTTCATACCCTGTTGTAAACAACGTCTCATTGTTTTCAACTTTTAGTTCCGTCGGACGGCAAATGAACTTTAATCCGTCGTTACGCTTCATCGCACCTGGGAGCAGTCCTAATTCAAGAAGCATTTGAAATCCGTTACAAACCCCAAGAACCGGCTTTCCTTCTTCTGCAAATTTCTTCACTGCATCCATGATAGGTGAGAAACAAGCAATTGCTCCAGAACGAAGGTAATCACCGTATGAAAATCCACCTGGTAAAAGAACTCCATCAAAGCCTTCTAAAGATGTTTCATCATGGCGAACATAAGCCACTTCTTCTTGCAGGGCATCCTGAATCGCAAAAAACATATCTGAATCACAGTTCGAACCAGGAAAAACAATTACTGCAAATTTCATGAAGGAACAACCTCCTCGATTTCAAAACGATAATCTTCAATCACTGTATTAGCAAGTAATTTTGAACACATTTCATCGATACGTTGTTCCACATTCTCAGTACTGTTTACTGTAAGCTCCATGTATTTACCGATGCGTACTTCTTCAACCTCTTTGTACTCCATTGTGTGAAGAGCACGTTTTACAGCTCCTCCTTGTGGATCTAGAACACTTTCTCTTAACGTAACGTAAACTTTTACTTTGTACATGATGCGCCTCCTAAGCGTGATAAGATTTCTTGGTAACCTTCTTGTAAGCTTCCTAAATTTCTTCTAAATAAATCTTTGTCAAAACGTTGATTTGTATCTTTATCCCAAAGTCGACAAGTATCAGGTGAAATTTCATCTGCAAGCAAAATCTCATTGTCACTTGTACGCCCAAATTCTAATTTGAAGTCAATTAAGCGTACATTCATGTTATCGAATAGATTGATCAAATGTTTATTTACTTCCAATGCTTTCTCTTTAAGGGTTGTTAAATCAGAGTTTGTTGCTGCATTTAAAATTGCAATATGATCTTCAGTAACAAGCGGATCTCCAAGTGCATCATCTTTGTAGTAGAACTCAACAATTGGCTCTGCAAGTTCTGTTCCTTCTTCAATTCCAAGACGCTTTGCCATACTGCCTGCGACTACATTTCGAACAACTACTTCTAATGGAATAATCTCCACTTTCTTTACTAGCTGTTCTGTTTCTGAGAGCCTTTTAATGAAGTGACTGTCAACACCGTTGTCATTTAAGTAAGAAAAGATTAAAGAAGTAATCTCGTTATTCAGTCTAGCTTTTCCTGTTAGTGTTTCTTTTTTCTCGCCATTAAATGCAGTTGCATCATCTTTATAACTAACCCAAAGCTCATCTACATTAGCTGTTTGATATATTTGCTTTGCTTTTCCTTCATATAGCAAATCGCCTTTTTCCATGATTTAACCTCCAAAAACTGAAATATTGGAATTTTTTATATACAAAAGGGACAAGCCCTCTTTCTTTATTAGTCTTCTAAGCCAACTCTTGCAAAAATCGTACTTACATGCTTCATATGATGTTCATAGTTGAAGCATTCTTCAATTTCATCAGGAGTTAATACACTTGTAATTCTATCTTCCGCTTCAACTAATTCACGGAATTGAATGCCTTTTTCCCAAGCTTCCATTGCTTTTGGTTGAACTAAGTCATAAGCCTCTTCACGGACCATCCCTTTGTTAATTAAAGAAAGTAGAACACGTTGAGAATAAATTAACCCATAAGTACGAGTCATGTTACGCTTCATATTTTCAGGGAATACCGTCAAATTCTTAACAATATTTCCGAAACGATTTAGCATGTAATTTAAAGCAATCGTTGCATCTGGAAGAATGATACGCTCAGCAGATGAATGAGAAATATCACGCTCATGCCATAATGGAACATTCTCATACGCTGTCATCATGTAACCGCGAATCACTCGAGCTAGCCCCGTCATATTTTCTGAACCAATAGGGTTACGTTTATGAGGCATAGCTGACGAACCTTTTTGACCTTTTGCAAAGAACTCTTCTACTTCTCTTGTTTCGCTCTTTTGCAAACCACGAACTTCAACAGCAAACTTTTCAATTGAAGTAGCAATAAGTGCTAAAGCGGCTAGGTACTCGGCATGACGATCACGTTGCAAAGTTTGAGTAGAAATTGGTGCTGCTTTAAGGCCAAGTTTTTTACATACGAATGCTTCAATTGATGGATCAATATTCGCAAATGTACCAACAGCTCCAGAAAGCTTTCCAACACGTACTCCTTCAGCTGCATGCTTGAAACGTTCTAAATTACGCTTCATTTCTTCATACCATAATGCGAGCTTTAAACCAAACGTAGTTGGCTCTGCGTGAACACCATGTGTACGTCCCATCATGATTGTGTATTTATGTTCTTTTGCCTTATTTCCTAATATCTCAATAAAACGTTCGATGTCAGCAAGTAAAATCTCATTAGCTTGTTTTAATAAATAAGACAGAGCTGTATCAACAACATCTGTTGACGTTAAGCCATAGTGAACCCATTTTCTTTCTTCGCCTAACGTTTCAGAAACGGCACGTGTAAAGGCAACTACATCATGACGAGTTTCTAGCTCAATTTCGTTAATACGATTAATATCAAAGCTTGCATTTTCGCGAATTTTCTTCACATCTTCTTTTGGAATTTCTCCAAGTTCTGCCCAAGCTTCACAAGCAACAATTTCTACTTCCAACCAAGCTTGAAATCTGTTTTCCTCTGTCCAAATAGCTCCCATTTCAGGGCGAGTATAACGTTCGATCATCTATAACCAGCCTCCGCTTTTATCTAATTATATTATTTAAGGATATTAACTTGTTGCAGTCGCTCTATCTTCTCACATGCTTCCTCTACTGAGTTAGCTGTTGCCGTCAAGTGACCCATTTTTCTTTTTACTTTCGCTTCTTTTTTACCATAAAGATGAAGTTTCACATCATTTATATTGGAAACGGATTGAAGTACACCTTCTAAATCCTCACCAAGAATGTTCTCCATCACAACAGGAGACCATAGTTGAGTAGATCCAAGTGGCAAGCCACACACAGCTCTTATATGCTGTTCAAATTGTGACGTTTTGCATGCTTCAATCGTATAATGACCAGAATTATGTGGACGTGGTGCGAGTTCATTAGTATATAATCTGCCATCCTCAAGCATAAAAAGCTCTACAGCAAGTGTTCCAACGACGTCTAACCCTGTTACAATCTTTAAGGCCATATCCTTCGCTTGCTCACTTACCGTCTCATCAATTCGAGCTGGAACATGAGAACGGTAGAGAATGTTGTCTCGATGTTCATTTTCCGATACAGGAAAGACCGATGTCTCTCCGTTTCGTGAGCGTGTAACGATTACCGAAAGTTCAAGCGTAAAAGGAATCCAAGCCTCTAGCACGCATTCACTACTTTTCAGTAATTCTTCTGCCCCTTGCTTCAGTTGCTCTATATCATGAACTACTCTTTGTCCTTTGCCGTCATATCCACCACGGCATGTCTTTAGCACAGCTGGGAAGCCAAGCTTTTCTGCTGCCTCATCTATATCATCTAGTGAATGAATGGCCCGAAACGGAGCAACTGGAATCCCTAAATTTTGAATGGCTTCCTTCTCTCTTAAACGGTGCTGAGTAATCCCTAATACCTTTGCACCTTGTGGGAAATCAGCTTGCTCTGTCAGCCAATTTGCTGTTTGTTCATCAATATTTTCAAATTCATAAGTGATCACATCAGACACTTCAGCAAGCTTTTTCGCTCCAGCAACATCATCATAGGAAGCTTCAATTACTAAATCAGCAACTTGTCCACAAGGTGAATCCTCTGTTGGCTCTAAAACAGCTATCCGGTAGCCCATTTGCTTAGCAGCAGTTGCCATCATTCTACCAAGTTGACCACCACCGATAATCCCTATTGTTGCTCCAGGCGCAACGATTCGACTCATAGTTGATCACTACTTTCTAGAACAGCTTGCTTTGTTTTTTCTCGTCTTGCTTCTAGGCGATCAGCAACTTCAGTCTCGTAAGCACCTAGCATTTGAGCTGCAAGCAAGCCAGCATTCGTAGCACCCGCTTTCCCTATCGCTACAGTGGCAACAGGAACACCTCCTGGCATTTGGACAATCGATAGTAAGGAATCAAGACCTTGTAATGCTTTCGATTGAACAGGAACACCAATGACAGGTACTGTCGTCTTCGCTGCAACCATTCCTGGCAAATGTGCCGCCCCACCTGCACCGGCAATAATAACCTTTAAACCTCTATCTCTTGCTTCCTCAGCATATTGAAACATGAGATCCGGAGTCCGGTGCGCTGAAACTACTTTCTTCTCATACGTAATTTCTAACTCATCAAGAACGTCACATGCAGCTTTCATTGTATCCCAGTCAGAAGTACTTCCCATTATGACACCAATTTTTGGATTCATCGTCGCTCTCCTCCACTACTTATCTTTATCCTGTTTAAATTATGACATTAAAAAAGCGCAGAACAACTTTCTAATCTACTCATTTTGAGAGAAAGGAAGCTGCACCCACGCTTTTCATCGATACAGAGAAAATAACTTCTCAGTATCTCCCGCTTTCCCTCATAGTCTGACTATTTAAGGTAGTCAGGTAGAAACTTATGGACCATATCTCCAAGATTATATGAGGCGTATTTCGTTTTTCGTTCGTTCTTATAGGTATATCTTACAAGCATCCTATAATACTGTCAACAAAAAGTCGAACATTGAAAATGTCAGACTTTTTATCGTTCGCCTTCTACTAAAATCCCTTCAAAAATAATCTGCTGGCGGATTGGTACGTATTCCTTATTAGAGTTAACCTTTTCTTCTTTAAATATAGGCTTTTCTATCCTTTTTACAGGTTGATATCCTGCTTCTTTCATCCGTTCTAGACAAGCTTCAATCGTTTCTGATTCTCCTACTTCAAACCGTTCTTTTCTTTTTTTAGCCAATATTGTTCCTCCATTCCCTTAAACTACCTGTTTATTTATCTTATCGCCCTCTCCAAACTTCATCAAGAAATATCTAAGGCCTACTTATATAGAAAGAATAAGTGAAGCGCTTTCTACTCTTCATTAGTACTAGGGATGAACCTTTTACGCTTTTCAAACACTTTTTGATAATTTGTGACCTCTTCCAGAGCCGTTTCCTCCATCTTAATTCGGACAGAGAGAACAAAAGCATTGATGATCGTAAAGACAATGGCTGTCCAATAAGCTTGAAATATTAATGGAAGACATGCGATTTCTGTAACCACAATTACGTAATTAGGGTGACGCAAATAACGATACGGACCTTTTGCTATCACTTTTGCACCAGGTAAGACCATAATCCTTGTATTCCAAAACCTTCCTAGTGATGATAATGCCCATACTCGCCCTATTTGTGCGAGAAGAAAGACGAGTAACGGAGCGACTGACCAGAGAACAAAACTTCTATCGATGACAGACACTTCTATTAACAAAGAAACAAAAAACATAGAATGAAGCGCTACAATCTGTTTATAATGTTCTTTCCCGACTTCATACCCTCCTTGACTTTTTATCCACCTAGCATTGCGATTAGCAATGACTACTTCAACCACTCTTTGTACAACTATAAGCAAAATAAAAACGTAAATAGCAAGCATTACTGAAGCTCCTTCCATTGTAATAGTACTAATTCCGAACAAAACCCAGGTCCTAGAGCCGCCATAAGGCCGAGTTCACTATCAGAGTGGTTCTGCAGCATAAATCTCTCCAATACATAGAGAACTGTTGGCGATGACATATTGCCATGATGTCTAAGAACCTCTTTTGAAACATTCGTCATTGCCTCATCTAGTTTTAACGTTTCTACGTAAGCTTCGATTACTTTCTTTCCACCTGGGTGAGCTATAAATGAAGTAATTTCCTTCATTCCGATTTGATTTTTCTCAAGAAAATTTGTTACATTCGGGCCTAGCCAATCTTTGATAATGGTTGGTATATCTCTTGAAAAGACGACATGTAATCCTGAATCTTTGATATCCCACCCCATTACATCTTCTGAATGGGGCATTAACGTCGACTGGCTAGCCAATATGCTCGGCAGTATTTCTTTTTTCACTTTAGTACTTAGTTCAGATTTATCTCCTATAACGAATGCACATGCCACTCCATCTGCAAACAAAGATGTTCCCACAAGATTGCTTTTGGAATGATCATTTCTCTGGAATGTTAGACTGCAAAGCTCTACACAAACAACTAATGCATTCTCGTTTGGAAATGCTTTGCAATATTCATAGGCTCGACTCACTCCTGCAGCTCCCCCTGCACACCCAAGCCCCCATAAAGGGATTCTTTTTGTATGTGGAGAGAAAGGAAGGTGATTCATGATTCTTGCATCCAAACTAGGAGTTGCCATACCTGAACTAGAAACTAAAATGATAGCATCAACGTCTTTTTCTTCTATTTTTTCTTTTAAAAATACTTGGTTATAAAGACATTTCTGAATGGCTTCCACACAAAAGGAAGTAGCCAGCTCAATATATAAATCGTTCTTTTCTTGTAGTGAATGGTCGTATTCAAACCAATTCATCGGAACAGAAAATTGACGTTCCTCAATTTGTCCATTAGCAAACACCTTCAGTAACCGTTCAATATCATCATAGCTATCCGCAAAAAGCTCTCTAGCAAATTCAGTGGTTGTTTGTTGATTTAACGGATACGGGGGCTCATATGTACTTACGGAAACAATGGATGGCATAAACTCACCTAGCCTTAACGTATAATTTACCGTTAGCTTCACCAAATATTGGGTAATCATGCATGATAAATGGATTGTAAAAAGGCCTAGATATATATACACTTACCTCTTGGACTTTTTGCCACTGGAGTACAATCGAATAATAATATTTCGAGGGTTAACGGAACCGGATAAGGCTACTCCAAGCCACCAAAAACCTGTAAATAAAACATGTTATAGCCAAATATTAATTTTAGGGTTGAGGAGTTGCTCTATTTGGTTAGTATTTTCGTCAATTAATGTGATTACTTGCTCTTTTTCCACCGTAGCTTCCCAATTTTATTCATATTATTATTTGGTTAGTCATTGTAAATAGGAATATACGATGGGATTACATCTAAAGAGGTGGATCAACTATTCAATACAGAGTTTTTTGTACAGAGGAGATTTTTTTCATTTTTTAAGCCCCATTTTTCTTGTTGGATTTTGTTTGGTGAAGTATTACGCCTATTTAGTGTTAAAAAAGTGAGGCACATAACGCCTTACTGGCCTACTTGAGGGATATTTTGTCGAAAGTGGAGGATTTACTGTCCAAAGTAGTTCATTTACTGTCGGTTCTCTTTGATTTTCTGTCGGAGTGTTATTCCTGTTTATGTGTCCTCTTTTTCTAGACTACAACAATCAATCATCTCTAAGTTGGAGCGTGCCCCCGCCTGGCAACGTCCTGGCTCACCCTTTCTCTTCTACGGGGAGGATTGGACATGGAGTGATTTTTTTCGATGTTTCTCATGTCGTTTTACGAAGAGCAAGGGTTCGTCTCACAGGGGGACATGGAGTATTTCAAGAAGTTTACTCACGTAGTAACCATCGGTTTATTCGAGGAAGATGTTGCTCCTCCGGACCAAAGCTCTTCAGCGCCTTGAGCATTATGTTTATGCATATAAAAAAAGACAATCCATTGGATTGTCTCAGGCTGTTGAGAAAGTCTTCTCAATAGCCTTTTTTTGTAGCTATTAATCCGATTATTCAGGTGAATATAGTATAATATAGATAGAATAATCGTGAGG